>NZ_QQAO01000013.1:0-130831 GCF_003349855.1 Curtobacterium sp. AG1037
TGGACACCACCCTCGGCCAGCAACTCCCGGTCCTGGTCCACCTCACCGGCGGCACCAGAACCGCACTGGCCAAGACCACCCGCGTCCACTAGGACCATCCGCTCAGCGCACCACCACCACCGGGGCGTCCGGAAGGCGCACCCGCACACACAGGAAGGAACCCACCATGGGACTCGACGACAAGATCAAGAACGCCGCTCAGGACGTCGCCGGCAAGGCGAAGGAGGCCTTCGGCAACGCCACCAACGACGACTCCAAGGTCGCCGAGGGCAAGAAGGACCAGGCCGCCGCGAGCACGAAGCAGACCGGCGAGGACATCAAGGACGTCTTCAAGAAGTAAGCAGCCGACGGCCGTCGCTCCCGTCACGGGGGCGACGGCCGTCCTGTTCGAGGAGGAAGCCATGCAGCACGATCCGAACGCCCGGACGCAGATCACCGAGGTCGACCTGCCGTCCGGACTCACCACTCCGCTCCCCGAGGACGCCGGCCCCCTCGCGGTCGCCGCGCGGACCGCCGCGGAGACGGCGCTCGGCGTGCCGGGCGTCCACCACCTGGGCGGACTCGTCGCGCGCGCAGCCGACCGCGTGCGCTCCCAGCTCGGGCGCTCCGCCGGGGCGCCGGGGGTGCAGGTCGACGAGGTCGACGGGACGCTCGACGTCACCGTGTCGCTCGTCGTGACGTACCCGCAGCCCGTCCGCGAGGTCGCCGAGGAGGTCCGCCGTCAGGTGACCGCCGCGGTCTCGCAGCTCGGCGCCGGGCAGCCCACCACGGTCGACGTCCGCGTGCTCGACGTGCACGGGCCGTTCGACGACGAGCCCACCGCGATCGACAAGGCCAAGGACGCCGTCGGCGACGCCGTGGACCGCACGAAGGACGCCGTCGCCGGTGCCGCGGAGAACGTCCGCGAGGGCGCTGCCGAGGTCGCCGAGCGGGCGAAGGACGTCGCACAGGACGCCGCCGACGCCACGCGCGAGGCCGCCGGCAGGGCGAAGGACGCCGCCGGCGACGTCGCCGACCGCGCCCGTGATGCCGCCGCCGACGCCGGTGACCGCATCGCCGACGCCGCGGACACGGCACGGGAGCGCACCGCCGACGCCGTGGACGCAGCCCGGTCGACCGCGTCGGACGCCGCCGAGCGTGCGGCCGAGAAGTCGTCCGAGGCCGGCGACGCCGCGAAGGACGCGGTGCGTGCCGCGAAGGACGCCGCCGTCTCCGCCTCCGAGGAGGTCCGCGACCGGGCTTCCGGCGCCGCAGCCGCCGCGACCGACGCAGCGGCCGACGCTGGTGCCGCTGCGTCCGACGCCGCCGACTCGGCGGCCGACGCGGTGCGCGGCGAGGGTGCCGGCACGGCCCGCGGCGAGCACGAGGTCGACACGGGTGCGTCCGACGCCGCCGGTGCGAGCACCGACGAGCGCGTCGCCGATGCCCTCGACGACGCCGCCGACCGCATCGAGCACGCCGCCGACGTCGTCCGTGACGAGGCCGACACCCGCCGTGACCACGACGCCGACACGGGCGGAGCCGAGGCCGGACGATGAGCGCCGTGTGGTCGGGTCGGCGGGCCCGTGTGTCCCGTCCGCCCCGGCCCCGGCCGCGGGGCGTCTGGATCACCTCCGGGATCGGCATCGTCCTGGTGCTCGCGATCGCCCTCGGCGCGTACCTGCCGCTCGTCGGGTTCCTCGGGGGCGTGACCGCGACGACCGCGGGCCTCGTGCCCTTCCCGTTCCTGCGGGTCACCCTCGTGACCCTGCTCGGCGCGGTGGTCGTCCTCGCCCTGGTCGTCCTCGGGCTCACCCGACGGCACACCGTCACGACCGTGTTCGCCGTCGTGC
The DNA here is from genome assembly GCF_003349855.1 of Curtobacterium sp. AG1037. Taxonomy (NCBI): domain Bacteria; kingdom Bacillati; phylum Actinomycetota; class Actinomycetes; order Micrococcales; family Microbacteriaceae; genus Curtobacterium; species Curtobacterium sp. AG1037. Next base: position 1,833 of record NZ_QQAO01000013.1, read on the forward strand.
TCGCCGTGCTGGTGAGCCTGGCGGTGACGGCCTACCCGGTCGTCACCGTGGCGATCGCCTCGGCCGACCGTGCCGGTGACGTGTGGCCGATCGTCACCGAGCTCTGGCAGCGCTTCACCGGCTGACCTCCCATACGGCCGCGGCGAGCCCGTGACCCGAACACGGGTTCGCCGTGGCTCTCCCGTGCTGCCGGGCACGGCCTGACCGCCACTCCACGGCCTCAGCGACACCTCACGCGCGTCGACGCGCGTGAGGTGTCGCTGTGCGCGTGGACACGCCCGCGGCTCAACGACCGGCGAGCCGCCGGAGCCCCTCGTCGATCGACACCGTCGGCGCCCACTGCAGGTCGGCCCGGGTCCGCCGCTGGTCGAACCAGTGCGCGGTCGACAGCTGCTCCGCCAGGAACCGCGTCATCGGCGGCTCGTCGGTTCCCGGACGCACCCGCCAAACGGCCTCGACGACGGAACCTGCGACCCGCGCGAGCCCGGCGGGCACGTGCCACCGCGGTGCCGGGACGCCCGACGCCGTGCAGATCCCGGCGAGCAGCTCCCCCACCGGCCGCGGTTCGCCGTTCGTCACGACGTACGCGTTGCCGTGCACGTCCGGGTCGGCCGCGTGCTCGAGCGCCGCGACCATAGCCGAGGCTGCGTTGTCGACGTAGAGCGTGTCGATGAGCGCCGCCCCGGAGTCGAGGAGCGGCAGCCGACCGGCTCGGGCCCGCTCGACGATCCGTCCGACGAGCTGGGTGTCCCCCGGCCCCCAGACCAGGTGCGGGCGGACCGCGACGACCGCGAACCCGGGGCCGTCCGCCGCGAGCGCGAGGAGCTCGGCCGCGGCCTTCGTCCGGGCGTAGTCCCCGCGGGCGGCCTCGGGCTCGGCCGGACCCGCGCCGACCCCGGCGAGCGACGAGCCCGTGTGCGCCACGGATGGGGACGACACGGCGACGAAGCGCTGCACTCCCGACGCGCGTGCCGCGTCGAGTAGGGTCTGCGTCCCCGTGACGTTGACGCGTGCGAAGTCCGCGGGGTCACCGGCGAGCGACACCTTCGCCGCGAGGTGCACGACGGCGTCGACGTCGGCCACGGCCGCGCGGACGGTGTCGGTGTCGGTCACGGAGCCGAGCACGTCCGTCACGCCCTCGACCCCGGACGGCCGGCGCTGCAGCGTGCGCACGGTGTGTCCGGCGTCCCGCACGGCGTTCGCGGTCGCGGCGCCGAGGAACCCGCTCGCGCCGGTGACCAGGACCCTCACGGGCGGGTCCGTCGCGGGTCGCGCACCCGACCACCGCCGAGTACCCCCGCCGCCCAGCGCGCCAGCCGGGCACGGTCGACCTTCGAGTTGTGCCGGACGTCCGTCGGCAGCACCGGGACGACGAGCACCGCGGCGACGGGCACCCCGGCGGCCGCACGGACGGCGGCGGACAGGTCGGCGGACGCGGGTCCCGGTCGGCGGACCGGCGGGACGGTCTCGACGACGGCGACGACCTGCTGTGTGCCGGCGGGTCCGATGCCGGCGATCCCGGCACGGCCGACCCCGTCGACGCCCTCGATCCGCTGCTCGGGTCCGACCGGTGTGACGACGCCGGCGGGCGTGGTCACGACGTGCTGGAGGCGCCCCTCGATCCACAGGCGCCCCTCGGCGTCCAGGTGACCGACGTCCCCGGTGCGGTGGCCGCGCGGGTCGTCGACCCCGTTGCGCGAGACCCGGTCGGTGCGCCAGAGCCGGTCGTACCGGTCGCGCACGTGCGGCGCCGCGACGACGACCTCGCCCGTCACCCCGGGATCGTCCGTCGGCGCGCCGGTCGGCACCCCGTGCTCGTCGAGCGGCGCGATCCGGACCCGGACGCCCGGCGCGGGGACGCCGACGCAGATCCCGGACCCGACACCGGATCCTGCCGCGACACCCGAACCGCTCCCGGCGGCGGCACCGCGCACGCCGTCCAGGTCGACGTCGGTCATCAGCAGGCCCTCGGTCATGCCGTAGGGCGTGTGCGCGGAGGCGTTCGGCATCAGGCGCGCTGCGGCCTCGAGCAGCGTCGCGGACACCGGCGCCCCGGCGGACAGGAACAGGCGCACCCCGGCGAGCACGGTCCGGTCGGCGTCGGTCAGCGCACCGGCGGTGTCGACCACGTTCGCGAGCGCCGCCGGAGACAGGAACACGACCGTCGCGTCGACCGCGGCCACGGCGTCCGCGACCGCCCGCGCGGTCAGCGTCCGGGGCGCGGTGACGTCCATGTCCGGCGCCACCGAGCGCGCGCCGAGCGCCGGTCCGAGGAGCGCGAACGGCGCGAACCCGGCGACGAGCCCGGTCCCGACGCCCACGCCGTACTGCGCCGCGAGCACGTCCCGGACGGCGCCGAGCTGCCGGTGCGTGTACACGACGCCCTTCGCCGGCCCGGTCGAACCGGACGTGAAGAGCACGGCGGCCCGGTCGTCGGCGGACGGTTCGGCCGGCAGGGCCCGCCCCGACGCGAGCAGGCGGGCGCCGCGACGTGCGACCTCGGCCAGGGAGTGCTCGACGCGGAGTGCCCGACGAGCGGGTGCGGGGAGCGCGAGGGTCGCGATCCGACGGCCGGGCCAGCCGAGCGCCCGCGACGCGGCGAGACCGGGCAGCGCGCCGACGATCCAGTCCGGTCGCGCTCCGCGGACCGCACGGGTCAGACCGCGCAGGCCGAGTCCGGCGTCCGCGACCACGACGACGGCACCGATCCGGACGCACGCGTACAGGACTGCGGTCAGGTCGGCGCCCGGGGTGACGAGGAGCGAGACGCGGTCGCCGTGCCGGACGCCGAGGTCGGCGAGCCCGACCGCGATCTCGTCGACGCGCCGGGCGAGCAGACGCCAGGAGACCGTGCGCGGGCCGCCGGGTGCGGCCATCTCGACGAGCGCGGGGCCGTCGGACGCGCGCTGGTCGTCGAGTGCGGCCCACAGCGGGCGGCCCGCGTCCGCCGCGGGGTCTGCATCGACGGACGGGAGGCGCGGGCCGGCTCCGTCCCGCGGCCCTCCGTCCGGCAGGTGGTCGCCGAGCCAGTCGGTCACCGCGCCCGCCACGTCGGCGTCGTCGGGCAGCAGGTGCCCGGCGCCCTCGAAGCGGTGGACGTCGGCGTGCGGCAGCCGCGCGGTGAGGTCGTCGAGGTACCTCTCCAGGAACACCGGGTCACGAGGGCCCCAGAGCACCAGGGCCGGGACGTCGAGCGCGGCGACCCCGGCGGCGATGCGGTCGAGCTCGACCGCGCTCGGGTGCGCCGCGTCGACCGGGATGTCGGCGACGAATCCGCCGATCCCCCCGCGCCGTGCGGCGCCGCGGTAGGGCGCCCGGTAGGCGTCCGCCGTCGCACGGTCGAGCCGTGGGTGCGCGATCGCGAGGGTGGTCTCGAGGAACGCGGGCGTCAGGACGGTGCCGCGGCCGAGCACCTGTGGCCGGAGCGCGAGCCGGAGCGGCGCGGGGATCGAGGCGTCGTCGGGCTGGTGCACCGCGGTGTTGCACGTCATGACGCCGACGACGGCACCCGGGTGGTCGACCGCCCAACCGAGGGACACCACGCCGCCCCAGTCGTGTCCGAGGGTGACGACGGGACCGGTCAGGCCGAGCGTGTCGGTGAGGGCACCGAGGTCCCGGACGCGGTCGGCGAGCCGGTGCAGCGTGCCGGTGCGCTCCGAGAAGCCCATGTCGAGCTGGTCCACCGCGACCACGCGCCAGGCCGGGCCGCCGGCGCGGGCGACCTCGAGGGTCCGCGCGGCGACGGAGCGCCACAGGTACGACCACGTCGGGTTCCCGTGGACGCAGAGGACGGTGCCGACCGGGGCGACGCCGAGGGCGTCGAGCGAGCCGGCCGTGTCGAGGAGGTGCCAGGTCCGCGCGGGGCGATCCGATCCTCCAGGCCGGTCCGTGCCACCCGGCACGGTGACCAGTCGCGACCAGGCCGGGTCGAGTCCGGGCAGGGGCGGCGGGAGCGTCGCCGGAGCCGTTGCGGCGGCGACGCGCGGGAGGCCGGACCTCACCAGCGCAGTTCCATCATCGCCGTGTTGATGCCGGAGCCCACGCCGCCCAGGAACACCCGGTCACCGCGGGTGATGCCGCCACGGGCGACCTCGTCGGCGAGGGTGATCGGGATGGACGCCGGACCGACGTTGCCGTACCGCTGGTACGTCGTCGGGACCTTCGCACGCGGGATGCCGATCGCCTCGACGAAGGCGTTCGTGTGCACGTCGGACACCTGGTGCAGCACGTACCGGTCCATGTCGGCCCAGTCGAAGTGCGCACGCGCCTCGTTCCAGGCGGCGACCACGAGCTCCATGCCGCCCTTGAGCAGCATCTTCGCGTCCGTGAACATGCCGTCCACGCTGCCGACGCACAGGTCGTACCACTGGGTCGCCGCGCGGGTGACGCCGCCGACGATCCGGTGCCCCTCGGGGTGCACGTCGGACGGGCCGAGCACGGCGGCCGCGGCACCCGACCCGAGGGTCAGGCTCGCGAACTCGCTCATGAAGTCCTTGCGGTTCCGACCACCCTGGTTGAGGCGGTCGATCGTGTTGAGCTGCACCTGGTCGGCGTCCTCGCCGTCCACGACCAGCGCGTACTTGATCTGCCCGGAGTCGATCATGCCGGCGGCGACGCTCATGGCGTTGACGAAACCCAGGCAGGCGTTCGCGATGTCGAAGTTGATCGCGGACGACGGCAGTCCGAGCCCGTGGTGCAGGCGGACGGCGACGCTCGGCTCCAGGTGCGGGCGCGTCACCGAGGTGTTGATGAGCAGCCCGACGTCCTCGGGGCGGATGCCCGCCTCGGCCATGGCACGGCGGCCGGCGTCGATCGCGGCGTCCTGGAACGTCTGGCCCTCGCCCCAGTTGCGGCGCTCCGTGACACCCGCCACCCGCTCGAGCAGGCCCATGGGCAGCCGCAGGCGGCGCAGGGCACCACGGAGGCGTGCCTCGATGTCGGCGGAGGTCGTGACGCGCTCCGCCGTCGTGGTCGCCACCGACAGCAGCGACACGTTGTGGTGCTTGGCGGTGGCGTTGCCCGGGCGCTCCACGTCGTCGTTCGGGGTGGGGTCGACGGGGCGGTCAGCGAGTATCGTCACCGGCTCATACTTCCGCATCATGGCTGGGTGTGGGGTCCGTCTCCGCGGAACGCAGGGTCAGGCGTCCTTCGGGAGCTTGCGCACCTTGCTCCGACGGCGGCGGCGGTCGGGGATCATCGAGCGCATCTCCTCGAGCTTGCCGAAGCACAGCAGCCGGTCGCTCGCCTGCAGTTCGACGCCGCTGCGGGGGTTCGGGATGACGGTCGCACCGCGGTGCAGCGTCAGCACGGTGATGTCCCGGTCCCACAGCCCGGACTCCTTGATCGTCTTGCCGACCAGGTCCGCGTTCGTGTGCACGAGCAGCTCGGCGACGCCGTACCCGGTCGAGACGCTGAGGCGCTGGCGGACGTCGATCTCCGGGAACGCGACCTGGTTGCCGATGAAGTCGATGATCGCCCCGGCGACGTCGAGGCCGGTCGCGCGCTCGATGCCCTCGAGGCCCGGCGACGAGTTCACCTCCATCACCAGCGGTCCCTCGTTGCCCTCGAGCATGTCGACGCCGGCGACCCGCAGCCCCATGATCTGGGCCGAGCGGACCGCGGCCTCCTCGTACTCCGGCGACAGCGTGACCTTCTCGACGGTCCCGCCCCGGTGCACGTTCGAGCGGAACTCGTCCCCGCTCGCGCTCCGTCGCATCGCGGCCACCACGCGGTCGCCGACGACGAGCGCGCGGATGTCCCGGCCGCGGCTCTCCGAGATGAACGACTGGATGAGGACGTTCTGCTTCGTCGAGTGCAGCGTCTCGACGATCGACTCGGCGACCTTGGCCTCCGGCGCCAGGATCACGCCGATGCCCTGCGTGCCCTCGAGCAGCTTGATCACCACGGGCGCGCCGCCGACCCGGTCGATCGCGCCGCGGACGTCCGCGCGGCTGTTCACGAACGTCGTCGCGGGCATGCCGATGTGGTGGCGCGACAGGATCTGGTTCGCCCGGAGCTTGTCGCGCGAGTTCGTGATGCCCGTGGCGGTGTTCGGCGTGTACACGTCCATCTGCTCGAACTGCCGCACGACCGCGGTGCCGTAGTACGTGATCGAGTTCCCGATCCGGGGCAGCACGGCGTCGTAGTCGCTGAGGAGCCGGCCGCGGTAGAGCAGGTCGGGCTCGTCGGCGGTCAGGTCGATCGCGAACCGCAGGGTGTTCAGCACCTTGACGTCGTGCCCGCGGTCGATCGCCGCGGCACGCAGGCGCTGCGTCGAGTACGCGTGCGGGGCGCGCGACAGGATGGCGAGTTTCATCGGGGTGCTCCACGGGGGTTCGAGGACGTCGACGGCGACGCTCAATCAAAGCATGCGACAGGATGGGCGCATGGCCCGGAACCCGACGATCGCAGGATGGCGCGAGTGGGCTGCCCTGCCCGCCCTGGAGCTGGCCTGGATCAAGGTGAAGCTCGACACCGGAGCCCGCAGCTCGGCGCTGCACGCGTTCGACCTCGAGGAACTCCCCGGGGACCGCGTGCGCTTCTCGGTGCACCCGTGGCAGGACTCCGACGCCGATGCCGTCACCTACGAGTGCGCCGTGCACGACCGCCGCATCGTCCGCAGCTCGACGGGCCACACCCAGGAGCGCATCGTCGTGCTCACGCCGATCACCCTCGCCGGGGTCACGGTCGACGCCGAGGTCACGCTGAGCAACCGCGACCAGATGGGCTTCCGGATGCTCGTGGGGCGGCAGGCGCTCCGGCAGGCGTTCCTCGTCGACCCCGCGCGGTCGTTCACCGCCGGGCGTGCCCCGAAGGAGATCCGGCGCCGCAACCGCGGTCGCGCCTGAGGCGCGCGGGCGCTGCGCTGCGCGCGGCCTGCGCGCGGCGCGGGCGCGCGCGCGGCCCGCTTCCGCACCACCGGAAGCACGCCGCGCCACGTCGATCCGTGGTGCGGGGTGCGCAACGCTGTGCGGAGCGCACCAGCGTGCGCCGCTGACCGACGGGAGGCACGGGGCAGGCCCGCCCCGTGCCTCCCGTCGGGAATGAACATGTTTGGCTCCCTCTCTTGTGAAATGCTACGTTCCACACATTGCCCGATGGCGATGGGGGTGGGCGATGGGGATCGAGTTCGACGAGGCCGCGGCAGCGCGGCTCGTCGCGTGCGCGACGGAGGCCGCGCTGGCGCTCCGCGGGAGCGCGCTGCCGCGCCGCGGGGCGGCGGAAGCCGCGCTCCGCGACTTCGCGGGCGGGTACGCGCGGTGTTTCGAGGCTGCACGGGTGATCGAGTCCGGCGACCGGGTGCGGCTCGCCGCGGCCCTCGACGACCTGGCCGACCAGGTGCGGATCGCGCGGCACCAGGCGGACCAGGAACGGCGTCGGCTCGCTGATCACGCTGCCTGGCGCGCGCGGACGGCGCCGCGGGAGCACGCACTGGTGGGCGTCGGCGCCGTGTGGGAGCCCGTGCTCGACGTCAGCGCGGCAGTGTTCGACCCGGAGCCGTCCGACGCGCCGGTCCGTCCGACGCCGGTGTCCGCCGCGTTCCGTCCCCGGCGTCGCGCCCGGATCGCGGGGCACTCGGGCGGTCGGAGCAGTGCCGACCCGGAGCACCTCCGACGGTTCACCGCCACCACCCGGGCGCTCGACGGCGCGATGGAGCAGGACCTCGTGCGCGTGCGGAACGCCTGGTCTGGGTTCACGAGCCGGTGCGGGTGGGTCCCGATCGACGTCGCGACCCTGCCGCTCGGGTTCGGCGAGCTCCTGGCGGAGAACGAGGAAGACGCGGGCTGGGCCGAGCGGATCGCGGACGCGTTCGCAGCGGCCGGCGGTGGGACGCTCGCGGACGCCGTGCTCGATGCCGCCGGGAGCTCGACGCTGCCGCACGCGGTGGAGCGGCTGCTCGATCCGTCACTGACCCCGGCGCAGGTCGCCGAGCGGTGGCGGGCGCTGGGGTTCACCGCCGACGACCTCCGGGCGCTCCCGCTGACGACCCAGATCCGGGTGGCGGCCCTGGACGGAATCCCGGCGGCGTCGCGAGACGTCGTCTCGCGTGCGGTGCTCGCGGCAGCGCTCCGGGATCCCGGCCGGCTCTACCGGGTGTTCGGGCTGGCGTACACGTACGGCGCGGTGAGCCTCGAGGACTTCACCGAGCAGGTGCAGGCTCTGGCGGCGGGGTTGCGGCAGGCCGACCAACTCGCGCCGGACCTGGACACACCATCGGACACCGTCGCCCAGCTCGTCGGCTTCGGCGTGGCGAACGGTGCGCCGGTCGCAGCGATCTCGGTCGGCAACCTCAACACCGCGACGAACCTGACGGTCAACGTGCCCGGCGCCACCACGACCCTCGACAGCAGCGGCCAGAAGGTCCGGGCGGCGTCCGCGCTCCTGAGGGCGGCTGCCAGAAAGAGCGGAACGGACTCCTTCGCAGTCGTCTCCTGGTTCGGGTACCGCGCGCCGGCCTTCGCCGAAGTGCCCGCCCAGCAGCGCGCCGCGGCCGGCGGCGCGACGCTCGCGTCCTTCCTGGACGGGATCCACGACAGTCGAGGGACCACACCTCGTTCTCTGTCGGTCCTCGGCCACTCGTACGGCTCGACGACCGCTGCCGAGGCACTCGAGCAGGTGCGGTACCCGGTCGACACCTTCGTCACGTACGGGTCGGTGGGCTTCACGGAGGCGACCAAGCCAGAACACCTGCGCGCCCGCCACGTGTTCGCGACGGAGGGTGAAGCGGACCACACCGCGATCTGGGGGCGCATCGGCCGGACCGACCCCCGGGACGTTCCGGGCGTCCAGGTGTTCAGCTCCGAAGCGGCCGCGGGCACGCTGGCCGTCACCGGCCACGACATGTTCCCCGAGAGGGACGGCCAAGTCGGCTACCTGAGTCCGGACGCGACCGCGCAGCAGAACATCGCCTCGATCATCGCCACGGGAGCCCCTCGATGAATCGCGCCAGATCACTCTGCGCCCTGCTGACCGCCGCCCTGCTCGTCGGAACCCTGACGGGCTGCACGAACCGAGGAGGACCCATGCCGACTGACGCTGCCGGGCTGACCCAGGAAGACGTCGCGACGATGTCCCTGCACGAGGAGTTCGAGGCGTACCGCCAGCACTACGAGCACATGCAAGAGCTGCTGGCGGGCGCACAACGGTCGGTCAACCACGGCCCCTGGGACTGGATCGGCGGGGACCGTGTGCCGGGCATCGGTGGCGACGGCCTCGAGCCGCTCCCGGGCGCAGACACGCTCAACAGCTACGACCTGCGGACCGATCGGATCTGGGAGCCCCCGGGAGCCACGGGTGATGCTCGGGACCTGCAGCCGATGGTCGACTACTTCGACGAACAGGGCTGGCGACACCGCGAGGGCCACCCCGGCCGCGACCACGACACCTGGGCCAAGACCGACGACGGCTGGCAGATCGAGTACGTCGTCCAACCCAACGGCAGGTACTCCCTGACCGTGTACAGCGAACTCTTCTGGACCAACGACGACCTCGCGCTCATGGAAGCGGTCGGCGGCCGCACCGACGGCGTCTACCCGGAGGCGTCCCTGCCGGGCGAGTACCCGCCGTTCCCGGACTGGGACGACCCGATCATCAACCCCCCGAAGATCTGATGCGCCGGTCGAAGCGGCTCGCGCTCGTCGGCACGACCCTCGTGGTGTCACTGCTGCTCACCGGGTGCTCGACACGAGGAGGCCCCATGCCCACCGACGCCGCCGGCCTGACCCAGGAAGACGTCGCCGCGATGTCCCTCCACGAGGAGTTCGACGCCTACCGCCAGCACTACCACCACATGCAGGAGCTACTAGCGGGCGCACAACGCGCGGTCAACGACGGCCCGTGGGACTGGACCGGCAGCGATCGTGGCACAGAGGTCGGTGGCGACGGCGTCGCCCCGCTCGCGGGCTCGGACGCCGTGAACAGCTACTTCCTCCGCACCGATCGGATCTGGGAGCCCCCGGGAGCCACGGGTGATGCTCGGGACCTGCAACCGATGATCGACTACTTCGACGAACAGGGCTGGCGGCACCGCGAGGGCCACCCCGCCGGGACCACGACACCTGGGCCAAGACGGACGACGGCTGGCAGATCGAGTACGTCGTCCAACCCAACGGCCGATACGTCCTCACCGTGTACAGCGAACCCTTCTGGACCAACGACGGCGACGCGCTCTCCGAGGCGGTCGGTGGCCGCAACGACGGCGTCCACCCGGAGGAGTCCCTGCCCGGCGAGTACCCGCCGTTCCCGGTCTGGGACGACCCGATCGTCAGCCCCCCGAAGATCTGATGCGGCTGCACTCCGTGACCTCCCGTGACGCAGCCGGTACCGGCGTCGATCGCTCGCGCCTACGCTCCACGCACCGGCACCGACGCCGCAGTTCCGCCCCGCCCGACCCGAGGAGCCGACCGTGACCGACCAGACCATCGCCCGCCAGGTGGACGAGTTCAACGAGGGCTTCACGGCCCAGATCGGCCCGGAGCTGTCCGCGGTCTTCGACGGCGAGCAGCGCGACCTGCGGAGCGCCGGTGTGCCCGGCGGTGTCGTCGCGGTGGGTGACGCTGCGCCCGACGGGCCGCTCGTCACCCCGACCGGCGAGACGACCTCGCTGCCGGCGGTGCGTGGGGACACCCCGACCGTCCTCGTCTTCTACCGGGGCGCCTGGTGCCCCTACTGCAACATCACGCTCCGGACGTACCAGCAGGAGCTCCTGCCGGCGCTGCAGGAGCGCGGCGTGCAGCTCGTCGCCGTCTCGCCGCAGACGCCGGAGGCCGCGGAGCAGTCCATCGCGAACGGCGAGCTCGCGTTCCCGGTGCTCACGGACCCGGAGAACGTCCTCGCGGGGCGGTTCGGCATCGTCACCGAACCGAGCGCCGCCGCGCGGGCGGCGCACACGCAGCTCGGCTTCGACGTGGCCGACAGCAACGCGGACGACACGGCGGCCGTCCCGTTCCCCTCGGTCTTCGTCCTCGACGACTCGGGGGTCGTCCGCTTCGCGGACGTGCACGTCGACTACACGACGCGCACCGAGGTCGCCGAGGTGCTCGCCGCCGTCGACGCGCTCAGCGTCGCGACGCGCTGATCCGACGACCGGTCCCGCCTTCGACGCGGCGGTGACGGACTGGAGGCGCGTGGCGGGTGACCAGCGCGCGTCACCCGCACCGTGCCTCCAGTCCGGTCTGCGCGTCCGCGCGTCCGCGCGCCGGGCCGGCGTCACTGCCGGGCCCGCGTCAGGGCAGGAGTGCGTCGGCGACCGCGCGGGCCGTCACCGTCCCGGCCGCCGGGTCCCGGAGGCGCATCGCCAGGGACCCGGACACCACGAGCAGGAGCTGCTCGGCGAGCGCCGACGCCCGTCCGCCCACGAGCGGGCGGGCCGCCTCTGCCAACCGTCGACGCAGCGTGTCGGTCTCGCGGTCGAGGACGGCGCGCACGTCGGCCGGGGCGTCCACGTACTCGGCGGCCGTGCCGAGGAACGCGCACCAGCGTGATCCTGCCGGCGTCGCGCGGTAGTCGTCGAGGGCGTCGAAGACCGCGAGGAGCCGTCCGCGGTCGTCCCGCGCCCGGTCGACCGCACGGTCCCAGGTGGCGACCCAGTCGTCGTGACGGCGGTCGAGGGCGGCGGCGACCAGGGCTTCCTTGCTCGACCACCCGCGGTACAGGGTCGCGGACGACACGTGTGCGCGCTCGAGGACCACGTCGATCGGGGTCGCGGCGATGCCCCGCGAGAAGAAGAGCTCCTCGGCGGCGTCGAGCACGCGCTGCTCGGTACCTGGACGCATGACCACGGAGCCAGCCTACGATCGCAGAAGTGAAACGATCGTTTTCGTCAACCGACCGGATCCTGGTGGCGACCGGACTGGGGACCATCGCCGCGACGTACGGCCTCGTCCGCCTGGCCCTCGGGCTGTTCCTGCCGGACGTGCAGCGCGACCTCGGGTTCGGTGCGGCGGTCGGCGGCGCCGTGTCCTCCGGTGCGTCCGTCCTCTACTGCGTCGGTGCCCTCGTCGGGTTCGTGTCCGCCGGACGCTCCGCGCGCCGACTCGTCGCCGCGGCCACCCTGGCCGCGGGTCTCGGCGCGGTCGTGATGGCGGCAGCGCCGACCGCGCTCGTGTTCGGCGCCGCCGCGGTCGTGGCGTCGACCGGTGCGGGGCTGGCCTCCCCCGCACTCGTGCAGCTCGTGCGCGAACGGGTCGCGGCCGAGGGCCGGTCGCGGGCGCAGGCGGTGGTGAACGCCGGGACCGGTCCGGGACTCGTGGTCGCGGGTCTGCTCGCGCTGCTGCTGCTGCCGGAGTGGCGTGCCGCATGGACGGCGGCCGGGGCCGTGACCCTGCTGGTCGGCGCGGCGACGCTGCTCGCGGCAGGGCGTCCCAGCGGACGACCGGCGACGGAGAACCCGAGCAGCGGGACGTCGGCCGGCCGGTGGCCCGATCGACGCTGGGTCGTCGCGCACCGCGTCCCGGTCGTCGCCGCCCTGGCGTTCGGCGCCGGGTCCGCCGTCGTCTGGACCTTCGGTCGGGCGGCCCTCGTCGACGCGGGTCTACCGGTGGCGGTGACGATCGTCGCCTGGGTCGCGATCGGGCTCGGCGGCGCCGCGGTCACCGTCACCGCGCGGTGGACGTCCGGGCTGACCGCCGGGCGGCAGTGGGCGATCACCGCCGTGGCCGCCGCCGCCGCGGTGCTCGCGATCGGCACGGTACCCGGCGTCGCGCCCGTGGTGCTGGTCGCCTGCGCGGTGTTCGGGTGGGGCTACACGGCGGCGACCGGGGCGCTCATCGCCTGGACCACCGAGGTCGACGCCGCACACGCGGCGGCCGGCACCTCGATGCTCTTCGTGCTGCTCGTCGCCGGGCAGGCGGTCGGCGCCGCCGTGGCGGGCTCGTTCGTCGGGCCGCTCGGCACCGACGCGACGTGCACGGCCGCCGCGGTGGTCGTGCTCCTGGCCGCCGTCCTGCCCCTGGCGCGACGGCGGCGTCCGGCGCGGACCGCCTGACCGCGGGTCAGAGGATCGGTCGGAGTTCGATCCGTCGGTTGCACGCCGCGGAGGCCTCGGTCGCGGTGCGCAACGCGGTCTCGGCGTCCGCCAGCTCCAGCACCCAGAAGCCCGCGACGTACCCGGGGGTGTTCGACGCCGGACCGGACGTGTGCGACTCCTGCCCGCCGCGGCCGTCGACGACGGTGGCGTCCGCGGGCGCGGACACCCCGGCGGCGAACACCACGGCGTCGCCGAGTGTCGCGTTGAACCGGTCGACGGCGTCGGACTCGGTCTGCGTGGCGGACGCGGTGCGCCCGGCGACCTGGGACTGTCCGTCGTCGATGACATTGAGAAGGAACTGCACGGCGTACTCCCCTGCTCGGTGCGGCGCCGTCCTCGTCGACCACGCCGTCGTCCGGGACGGTACGCCTGCACCCGCGGGGACGCCAGCACGTCGTCACCGGAGCCGCCGAGACCGGATGATGGTCGCGTGCACGTCGACCCGACCACCGAGGACGCCGACCGGCTCTGGGCCGACGGCGACCGCCGGGGTGCGCTCCTGCTGCTCCGTCGGATGGTCGAGGCAGCGCCGGAGGACACCGCGCGGCGCCTCGCGCTCGTCGAGCGGTACCGGTCGATGGGGCACCCGGACCAGGCCGGGCGCTGGGCGATCGGCCTCCCGGGGGTCGCGACGGCCGTCGAGCGGGACCGGGCTGCGCGCCTGCTGGCGTCGTCGGGCGTCGCACGGCCGGACCTGCGGAGGTTCCTGGTGCTCCCCGGCGAGGGTGACCTGCCGGCCGAGGTCGTCGAGCTGCTGCCCGAGGTCGACCGGTACCGCAAGATCATGGACGTTCCCGTGCGTGCTCGGACCTCGCCGGACCTGGCCGAGTCGCTGTTCCTCGTGGCCGGTGGGCTGACCGCCCTGGCCTTCGTCCTGCGGGTGGTGGGCGAGCTGCTCCCGTCGCTCGTGCTGCCGTCGCACTGGGCGGGCTTCGCCGCGATCACGGGTGTCGCGGCGGCATCGGCGGTGCAGGTGCGGTCGCGGCTCGTCGAACGGCGGTGGGGCTCCGCCGCAGCGTGGGTGGTGATCGCGATCGCCACCCTGGTCTTCGCCGCACTGCTCGTGGGGCAGACGCTCGGCGACTGGTGAGCGGCGAGTCCGTGCCGCTACCGTGGTCCGCATGGGGCGGGCGACGACGGACTGGGCACGGCTGCCGGTCGGCCCGCGCGAGCACCGGCAGGACGCGCTGCTCGCGGTGGTCCTGGCCGCAGGGATGGTCGTGACGACGACGCTGTACAGCGCGTCCGGCTTCTACGAGGACGACCAGGCCGCGTGGTGGGTCTCCGGGCTGATGATCCTCGCCAACACGGTCCCGATCGCGTTGCGCCGCCGCTGGCCGATGACCGTCGCGGTCTGGTCGGCCCTGGCGTTCGCCGCGACGCAGCTGCTCCACGTGCCCGAGGTCTTCCTCGTCAACTTCACGCTGTTCATCGCCTTGTACACGGTCGGGGCGTGGTGCTCGGACCGGGTGCGGGCCGAGGTCGTGCGGTGGGTCGTCATCGTCGGCATGTTCGTGTGGTTGTTCCTCGCGATCTCGTTCGGGTGGGCGGTCCCGAACGCGCTGCCGAACGACCGGGACGCGATCATCGCGCCCTACGTGGCGTACTCGCTGCTCAACATCCTGATCAACGTCATCTACTTCGGTGGCGCCTGGTACGCCGGCAACCGGGCCTGGGCATCGGCCGTCGCGAAGCACGAGCTCGACGAGCGCACGGCGGAGCTCGCGGCCGAGCGGGAGCGGACGGCGGCGCAGGCGGTCACGCTGGAGCGCGTCCGGATCGCCCGCGAACTGCACGACGTCGTCGCCCACCACGTCTCGCTCATGGGCGTGCAGGCGGGTGCGGCACGGCGCGTGGTCGACCGCGACCCGGCCCAGGCGACGGCGTCGCTCGGGGTCGTCGAGGACAGCGCGCGCACGGCGGTCGAGGAACTCCGTCGGATGCTCGGGACCCTGCGCGCCGACGACACCGGCCGACTGTCGGACCGACCGGACACCGCACCGAGCACCGCCGGACTCGGACGACTGCCCGAGCTGGTCGACGCGGTCCGGACGGCCGGTCACGCCGCGGACCTGGTCGTGGTCGGCGACGAACGTCCCGTCCCGCCGACCGTGGGCGCCGTCGCCTTCCGCATCGCCCAGGAGGCCGTGACGAACGTCCTCAAGCACGCGGGTCCGACGGCACGTGCGGACGTGCGGCTCCGGTACCTCGACGACGGCATCGAGGTCGAGGTGGCCGACGACGGACACGGCGAGCGCGCGGTCCGCCGGGCGACGGGGAGCGGCCTGGGGCACGTCGGGATGCGCGAGCGCGTCGCGGCGGTCGGCGGCCGCGTGGAGATCGGGCCGCGGGCTCGGGGAGGGTACCTGGTGCGGGCATGGCTACCGACGACCTGACGATCGTGCTCGCGGACGACCAGGACCTGGTCCGCGCGGGCTTCCGCGTCATCCTGGAGTCCGAGCCGGGCTTCCGCGTGGTCGGCGAGGCCCCGGACGGAGCGGCCGCGGTCGACGCCGTCCTCGCGCTGCGTCCGGACGTCGTCTGCCTGGACGTGCAGATGCCGGGCGTCGACGGGCTCGAGGCGGCCCGGCGGATCGCCGCGCTCCCGGACCCGCCGGCCGTCCTCGTCCTGACCACCTTCGACGACGACGGGGCGCTGTTCGCGGCGCTCGAGGCCGGGGCGAGCGGGTTCCTGCTCAAGAACGCCTCCCCCGAGCGGCTGATCGACGCGGTCCGCACGGTGGCGGCCGGGGACGCGCTCCTCGACCCCGACGTCACGCGCCGGGTGATCAGCCGGGCAACCGCGACGACCGCGGCTGCCGCGCACGCCCCCGACCCAGTACGAACGCCGGCCACCGGCACCAGAAGCGACCGCGCGACCGACACCGGCGCCGCCGCGATCGCCGCGGTCGGCCTGACCGAGCGCGAGACCGAGGTGCTGCGCCTGCTCGCCCGTGGCCTGAGCAACGCCGAGATCGCCCGGACGCTCTACGTCGGCGAGGCCACCGTGAAGACCCACGTGTCGAACGTGCTCCAGAAGACCGGCGTCCGCGACCGGATCCAGGCGGTCGTGTGGGCGTTCGAGCGCGGCATCACCGCCTCGAGCTGACGCCCCCCCTGCTCCCCCGTGCGGCGGAGCCGCCGCGTCGGGAAGTCCCGCCTCCCGCCGGAGGCGCCCCGTGCCTCCCGGCCCGTAGCGTCGAGCCGTCGGCGAGGACCGTCGACGGAAGGGGAACGACGATGCTCACCATCGCAGGCGTCACGAAGCACTTCGGCGACCGCCGGGTGCTCCACGACGTGGGGTTCACGGTCGGCAGCGGCCGACTGACGGGGTTCGTCGGCGGCAACGGCGCCGGCAAGACGACCACCATGCGGATCCTGCTCGGCGTGCTCCAGGCCGACGCAGGCACGGTGTCGATCGACGGCACGACCGTCGGTCCGGCCGACCGGCGCCGCTTCGGGTACATGCCCGAGGAGCGTGGGCTCTACCCGAAGATGCCGGTGGCCGAGCAGGTCACGTACCTGGCGCGGCTGCACGGGGTCGACAAGCGCACCGCGGCGGAGCGCACGGCCGCGCTGCTCGAGCGGCTCGACCTGACCCAGCATGCGGACGACGCCGTCGAGAAGCTCTCGCTCGGCAACCAGCAGCGGGTCCAGGTCGCCGCGGCGCTCGCCCACGACCCCGAGGTCCTCGTGCTCGACGAGCCGTTCTCCGGCCTCGACCCGATGGCCGTCGACACCGTCCTCGGGGTGCTCCGCGAGACGGCCGCCCGGGGTGTGCCCGTCCTGTTCTCGAGCCACCAGCTCGACGTGGTCGAGCGCCTGTGCGACGACGTCGTCGTGATCGCCGACGGCACCATCCGCGCCGCAGGACCGCAGGAGGACCTGCGACGTGCGGCCGGCCCGGCGGCGTGGGAGCTCCTGGTCGAGGGCGACCTGGCGTGGCTCCGCACCGAGCCCGGCGTCACGGTCCGCGAGTTCGACGGCGGCTACGCCGTGTTCGAGGCCGACGACGCCACCGCGCAGGCCGTGCTCCAGCGGGCCGTGCGCCACGGCACCGTCGGGTCGTTCGCGCCGCGGGTCCCCCGTCTCAGCGAGGTCTTCCGCGAGGTGGTCCGGTGAACGGCTCCTTCCTCGGCGCGGTGCAGCTCGTCACCGTCCGCGAGATCCAGGCACGCATCCGCAGCAAGGCGTTCATCGTCTCCGCCGCGATCCTGCTCGTGGCGGTCGTCGCCTCGATCGTGATCGGCGGCGTCGTCGGCAAGGCCACCGCCGACGACACCACCCCGGTCGCCGTGGTCGACGGCGTCTCGCTGCAGTCCACGGCGGGCCTCGACGTCACGCCGACCAGCTCCGTCGCGCAGGCTGAGCGGCTGGTGCGCAGCGGCGACGTCGACGCGGCGATCGTGCCCGCGGACGACGCGCTCGGCTACTCGGTGGTCGCCCTCGACGACGCCCCGACCGGTGTCGTGACCGCGCTGAGCGAGACGCCACGGGTGGAGCTGCTCGACCCGGCCGCGCTGCCCGCCGGGCTCGTCTCGCTGATCGGGATCATGTTCGGCGTGGTGTTCTTCGCCTCGGCGGTGACGTTCGGCTCGTCGATCGCGCAGAGCGTGGTCGAGGAGAAGTCGACCCGCGTGGTCGAGATCCTGATGGCGGCGATCCCGGCGCGGGCGCTGCTGGCCGGCAAGGTGCTCGGCAACAGCGTGATGGCCCTCGCGCAGATCGTCGCGGTGGCGATCGCCGCCGCCGTCGCCCTCGCGGTCACCGGCCAGGACAACATGTTCTCGATGCTCGGACCGAGCGTGCTGTGGTTCGTCGCCTTCTTCGCGGTCGGCTTCGTGCTCATCGCCGCGATGTTCGCCGCCACGGCCGTGCTGGTCTCGCGCCAGGAGGACGTCGGCAGCGTCACCATGCCGGTGATGATGCTCGTGATGATCCCGTACATCCTGATCGTGGTGGCCGCGGACGACCCCACCGTCGTCGGGATCATGTCCTACGTGCCGTTCAGCGCGCCGATCGGCATGCCCATGCGGATCTTCCTCGGGACGGCCGAGTGGTGGGAGCCGGTCCTGTCGCTGCTCGTGGTCGCCGTCTCGGTGGTGGTGGTCGTCCTCGTGGGGGCCCGCGTCTACGAGAACGCGCTGCTCCGGACGGGCGGTCGCGTGAAGCTCACGGAGGCGCTGCGCGGCTGACGCCGCGGGTCGGACGGGAGGACGGTGCCAGCTGGCACCGTGCCTCCCCTCCGTCGTGCGGTCGCGGGCGCGCGGGGCGCGTCCATGGAGCAGACGACGTCGGGTTGCCTCGCGCCACTCGACGTTTCCTGCTCCACCGACGGCGGCGCGGACGCGCCTGCGCCAGCTCAGAGCTGGCCGAGGACCGCCTGCACCCCCAGGCTCGTCCCCGCGACGAGCACCCAGAGCGCGATCCCGAGCAGCATCGGCCGGAACCCGGCGCGACGCAGTGCGCCGAAGTCCGTCGAGACCCCGATCGCGCCGAGCGCCACCGTGATGAGGAACGTCGCGACGGTGCTGAACCCCGGGGCGGCCGCCGACGGGAGCACCCCGACGGTGCGCAGGAGCACGACCACGAGGAACCCGACCAGGAACCACGGCACCAGCCGCAGCACGCGGACGCCCCCGGCCCGGCCCGGCCCCGAGGCGGGGGCGAGGTCGGTGCGGGCGGTGCGGCGTGCCTCCAGGCCGGCCAGCCCGACCACGATCGGGATGATCATGAGCGTCCGGACCAGCTTCACGACGACCGCCGTGTCGGTCGCCTGGCGACCGTAGATCGTCGCGGTCGCGACGACCGAGGACGTGTCGTTCACCGCGGTCCCGGCGAAGACGCCGAACGCGTGCTGCGAGAGTCCGAGGGCGTGCCCGACGACGGGGAAGACGAAGACGGCCGCGATGTTGCAGAGGAAGATCGTCGAGACGGCGTAGGCGACCTCGGCGCTGGCGGCACCGATGACGGGGGTGACGGCGGCGATCGCCGAGGCCCCGCAGATGCCGGTCCCGACGCCGATGAGCGTGCGGAGCGCGCTCGAGACCCGGAGCAACCGACCGAGGCCCCAGGCGGCCACCAGGCAGACGACCAGGGTGGTGAGCATCACGGGGAGGGTCTCGCCGCCGATGCGGACGACCTCGCCGATCGAGAGCTGCGCGCCGAGCAGGACGACGGCCGCCTGCAGGACCCGGCTCGAGGCGAACTTCACGCCGGGCTGCACGGGGCCGAGGTCACCCGCACCGCGTCGTCGTCGCAGGACGGCACCGACCAGCGCGCCGAGGACGACCGCGGGGACCGGACCACCGACGACCGGGACGAGTCGGCCGACCAGGGTGGCGACGACGCCGATCACCAGGGCGAGGGCGAGACCGGGCAGGGCGGCGGCGACCGCCGGACGGGAGGGCATGCGGACCAGCATCCCACCACCCCTGGGCGCGCCGCGGCGCGGCGCGGTGGGGCCGAGTCTCGCGGTGGCCGACGCGACTCGGCCGCGGGGACCCGAGACTCGTCGCCCAGGCCGAGACCCGGTCGGTGCCCGTCGGCGCCCGACGGCGCCCGCGGGGCCGACCGTCAGGGCGTCGGGGGCACGTCACCCGTCATGACCACCCGGCCCGCCGCAACGTCCCACGTGTAGGTCGCCGTCGCGCGGCCGGTCGGGTCCGCGTTGCTGTCCTGCCCCTGCGGGAAGTGGTAGACGACCCGGACGGCGTCGGCCGACGGGCGGCTGACGTCGGGGACGAACGGGTACTGCAGCTTCGTCGCGGTGCCGAGGTACGTGCCGTCGTGGAAGAGCAGCACGGCCACGGGCGAGCTCGCGGTCGCGTCCGCCACCGAGACCGTGACGGCCGAGAGCGCCGCGCACCCGTCGTACTGCGACGTGTCGGCACGGGACGCGTCCCACCGGGCCGACTCCAGACCCGCGGGCAGCGCCAGGTCGGCGATCGAGCCCGCGGCCGCCGCGGCACCGTCCGACGGTCCGCACGTCGCGGTCGCCGAGGGCGTCGCTGCCGTGCCGTCGACCGGTGTCGCGGACGCCGAGGACGAGGGCGTCGCCGTCACCGTCCGGGTGGCGGTCGGCGTCGGCGTCCCGCCGCCGGAGCACCCGGCGAGGAGCGCGATCGTGGTCGCGGCGAGCAGGAGCCCTCCGGCGGTACGGGTGGTGCTGGTGTGGCGCATGTGGTCCAGCCTGCTCCTCCGGCCGCTGCGTTGTGCGGCTCGACCGGCTGTGCATCGGTGCAGGGGCGTACCATCGACGCCGGAAGCAACGGCGGTTCCAGTCATCCAGCAGCGCCCTCGCTCGCCGTTCCCGCAGACGCCGTGCCCCGACACCCAGGGGTCGTGCGAACGGGTCCCGCGAGTCGAGCAGACCGAAGAGCACGCCGTGACCGAACACCTCATCGAGTACGTCGCCCGCGACAAGACGGGCATCACCGCCGTCGTCACCACGACCGGTGTCATCGACGTCGACACCGTCATCGACCACATCCACGCCGGCCACGCCGGGTACTACGTGCGCGCCGACTCCTGGAAGCGCACCCCGGTCCGGAGCATGTCGTTCATCGGCGGCTCGTACCTGTTCGCGAACTGGGACGGGTCGAAGCGCAACATGCTGCACGACCTGGCGTTCCGCACGCCGACGCGTGCCGTGCAGGTCGTCGCGCCGCAGGTGCGGCCGGGCCTGCTGGCGCGCGCCCTGCAGGCGCTGTTCCCGCGTCGGTCCTGACCGCGGGGACGGTCGCGTCCGATGCGACCACGAGACGGACGGGCGCGCCCCGCTCTGTGGCAAGGCGAAGCCTTGCGCGGGGCGCGCCGACCGAGCCTGCGAGGGAGGACGGTGCCAGCTGGCACCGCGCCTCCAGTCCGTCTCCGGTCGCGTCTCAGACGTCGCGCGACTTGGTGACCGACACTGCGACGGCACCGACGGCGACGACCCACGCCGCGAGGATCCCGAAGCCGCCCCAGCCGTTCAGGACGAGGCCCTCGGTCGTCGTGCCGGGCGCCGCGGTCGTCCCGCCGGACGACTCGTAGGCGTACAGCTGTCGACCGGCCTGCTCGGGCAGGAACTGCATCGAGTCGAGCACCCACTGCACGCCGAGCAGTCCGCCGACGAGCTGCAGGATGATCGGCACGACGAGCATGAGCCCGAGCGTGATCGCGATGCCGCCGGCGCTCGACCGGACGAGCAGCCCGATGCCGAACGCGAGGACGGCCAGGAGCGTCACGTAGACCGAGGACCCGAGGATCGGCAGGAACACCGCCGGGTCCGCCAGGTCGGCCTGCACGCCCTTCGCCGCCTGGAGCGGGACCGAGATCGCGACGCCGATCCACGTCGCGACGGCGCTCACCAGGAACGTCGCGACGGCGAGCACCGCGACCTTCGCGAAGACCGCGCCGAGTCGCCCCGGGTCGGCCGTGAACGTCGAGCGGATCTGCCCGGTCGTGTACTCGCCGGTGATGATGAGCACACCGAGCACCGCGACCACGAGGGCGGAGAACCCGACCCCGACGGTGTTGATCATGACGATCTGCGCGTTGGCCACGGCCTGCGGGACCGTCCCGGCACCCTCGGGCTGCTCGACGAGCGCCCCGAGGAGCGCGGCGAGGCCGATCGTCAGGGCGACGAGGATCGCGAAGCACCAGATCGTCGACCGGATGCTGCGGAACTTGATCCACTCGCTGCGGACCAGGCGCGGGAAGCCGAGGCCGACCTTGCCGGGCGCCGTCGTCGTCGCGGCGCTCATCGGGTGGCCTCCGCCCGGTACTCGACGTCGTCCCTCGTGAGGGCCATGTACGCCTCCTCGAGGCTCGCACCCATCGGGGTGAGTTCGTGGAGCACCGAACCGGTCTGCGCCGCGACGGTGCCGATGTGCTGCGCGTCCGGGCCGACGACCTCGAAGGCGCCGTCCTCGCGCTGGGTGATCCCGGACGCGGCGGAGCCGAGCGCGCGGAAGAGCTGGTCGGGCTGCGGGGTGCGCACGAGTGTCCGTGCGGCGCCGCCGGCGGATCCCCCGGCGACGAACTCGGCGATCGGGGCGTCGGCGAGCACGCGGCCGCGGCCGAGCACGACCACGCGGTCGGCGGTCTGCGCCATTTCGCTCATGAGGTGGCTCGACAGGAAGACCGTGCGACCGTCGGCGGCGAGGCGCCGGGCGAGCTGGCGGACCCACACCACGCCGTCCGGGTCGAGGCCGTTGACCGGCTCGTCCAGGATCAGGGTCTTCGGGTCGCCGATGAGTGCCGCCGCGATGCCGAGGCGCTGCCCCATCCCGAGCGAGAACCCACCGACGCGCTTCTTCGCGACGGACTCGAGCCCGGTGAGCTCGATGACCTCGTGCACCCGGGACTTCGGGATGCCGTGCGTCGCCGCGAGGGACAGCAGGTGGTTGTAGGCGCTGCGACCGGAGTGCACGGCCTTCGCCTCGAGCAGCGCCCCGACCTGCCGGAGCGGATCGCGGAACGAGGTGTACGGGCGACCGTTCACCGTCGCGCGTCCCGCCGTGGGCTCGTCGAGGCCCATGATCATCCGCATCGTCGTGGACTTGCCGGCGCCGTTCGGGCCGAGGAAGCCCGTCACGCTGCCGGGCCGCACGACGAACGAGATGTCGTCGACGGCGAGCTTGGCGCCGTACCGCTTGGAAAGATGCTCGATCTCGATCACGTCGTCACGCTATTGCCGCACCGGCGGCCGACGCGTCCCCCGCAGGGGGGAGACCGGGCATCATCCCCCGGGATGACCCGTCCCGCCTCCCCCAGCTCGGGGGCGATCGGTCGCACTGTGCAGCGCAGGATGGACAATCGCTGGCAAGTCGACCCAAACCGTCTACACAGGGACTCCGAAACCCCTGTACGACGGTGCGCCTTCCCCGAGCGGAAGGGACCGGGCACCGACGAACACCTCCGGAAGGACTCATCATGACCAGCAATGCAGCAACGCGGAACACCGGCTACGGCTCGACGCTGACGCAGAAGGGCGCCCTGCTGTTCGGGGTCGTGTTCCTGATCGTCGGCATCGCCGGCTTCATCCCCGGCCTCACCATGGACATGGGCACCATGTCGGTGGCCGGCCACGGCTCGATGGCGATGCTCCTCGGCCTGTTCCAGGTCTCGGTGCTCCACAACATCGTGCACCTGCTCTTCGGTGTCGTCGGCCTGCTCGCCGCGCGCACCGCCGGTGGGGCTCGCTCCTACCTGCTCATCGGCGGCATCGTCTACGCCGTGCTCTTCGTCTACGGCCTGTTCACCGCCGGCATGGCCGGTGGCGCGAACTTCGTGCCGCTGAACGTCGCGGACAACGCCCTGCACGCGGTCCTCGCCGTTGCGATGATCGTGCTCGGTGTGCTCCTGCCGCGCGCCGGTCGCGCCACGCGCTGACCTGTGACCTCGCGGGGGCCGTCCGGTGCTGGACGCCCCCGCGCGAGCGGTGGCCGGGGATCAGGGGCCACCGGGACGCCCTCGTCGTGGACGCGACGGGGGCGTCGTCGCGTCCGAGCGCGACGTCGCGGACGTGATCGTGGCCGGCGTCGGCGGTCGGCGGCGCGCTGCCGCGGCGTCGGTCAGAGCCGCACGGCCATGGCGTTCGCGGTCAGGCCCGCAGCGGTCCCGCACAGCAGCACGGTGTCCCCGCGCCGCAGCCGTCCGTCGTCGAGGCACCGGGCGAGTGTGTACGGCACCGAGGACGACACCATGTTCCCGTACTCGGCGACCGCGTCGACGTACTTCCCCTCGGGGATCCCGATCCGGCGCATCGCGATGCCCAGGGCGCCGCTCGCCTGGTGCGGCACGACGAGGTCGACGTCGTCCAGGGTCAGGCCGCTGCGCGTGAAGAACCGCTCGAAGAACCCCGGCAGGACGCGGAGCATCCCCATGAGCGCCCGCCGCCCGTGCATGTCGAACAGGTAGTCCGCCGGGTCACCGTCCGCGAAGGCCCGCGCCGGGAACCGCGAGAGCCCACCCCGGAGCTCGGTGTCGTGGGCGTGCTCGGGCCAGGTCTGCTGCAGCGCCGACAGGACCCCCTGCGTGCCGTCGCCGCGGGTGAGCACGACGGCCGCCGCGGCGTCCGAGAACAGCTCGGCGGACTCGCGCTGCGCCGGGTCGAGGAAGCGCGAGCCGACGTCGCCCGAGACCACGAGCACGCGCTCGTGGTCGCCGTCCTCCAGGTAGCGCGAGGCGACGTCGAGCGCCGTGACGAAGCTCGTGCACGTCGAGTTCACGTCGAACGCGGCCGCCCGGGCCCCCGGTGCGACGCGCTCCTGCACGAGTGCCGCGGTGCACGGGATCGGCTGGACCCCGGCGGCGCACGCGGCGAGGACGAGGTCGAGGTCGTCGGCGGCGATCCCGGCGTGGGCGATCGCCCGCTCGGCGGCGCCGGCGAGCATGTCGAGGTGCGAGACGTCGTCCGCGATCCGGTGGCGGGTGACCGTGCGGTCCCCGCTGCCGAACGTCACGGTCCGCTCCGGCAGGACGGTCCCCCAGCCGGCGATGGCGCAGTGCTTCATGATCCCCCTCGGTCGTCCTCGGCGAGCAGGTCCACCCCGGTCGGATGCTCGTCGTGGCTGAAGAGCAGTCTGACACCCGCGCGCTCGAGCGCCAGGAGCCGCTGCGCGGTGTCGCGCTGGGCACCGGCGTCGTGGGCGACGGCCCGGGGCAGGGCACGGATCCGGTCCTCGTGCCCGAGCAGGTCCCGGGACCACGCGGCGTCGGCGGCGAGCAGCACCCGGCCGTCGACGAGGGCACCGAGCTGTCCGTCGGTGTGCCCGGGGAGCCGCACGAGCCGGAAGCGCCCGTCGCCGAACGGGTCGGCGAGCCCGAGTCCGGCCAGCGCAGCGGGCCCCGGGTGGAACGCGGCGTCCGGGACGACCACGAGACGGTCCGCCAGGTCGTCGGGCAGCAGGCCGCGCAGGACCCCGTCCCGGACCCTCGGCCGCGCGAGCTGGCGGCGGGTCCCCTCGCTGACGAGCACCCGCGCGTGCGGGACCGCCGCGAGGCCGCCGACGTGGTCCGGGTGCAGGTGCGAGAGCACGACCTCCGTCACGGCAGCGGTGTCGACGACGTCGGCGAGGGTCGCCCCCGCCGGCACCACGGGCGGCAGGAAGTGTCGGTACAGACGTCCAGCGATCCCGGTCCGCCACGGCAGCGGCGCGTACCCGGTGTCGAACAGCACCTGCCGGTCCCCCGTGCGGAACAGGAACACGGTCGCCGGGAACACCCGGCGCTGCCGCGGGGCCCCGCGGAGCAGCTGCCCGACGTCGTGCGTCGTGGACCCGCACGCGTACGCGTGCAGCGACGCCTCAGCCACGGGCACCGGCGTAGCTCGCGAGGGCGTCGTCGAGGGACACCTGCGGCGCGTACCCGAGGACGCTGCGGGCCCGGGTGATGTCGAGTGTCTGCGAGTGCGTGATCGTGGAGACCGTGTACCGCGTGACCGGCGGCTCGGGGTGGCCGGGCAGCACGGCGCAGACCGCCTCGAGCGCCCCGGCGAGCGCGGCCACGGGACGGGCCGGCAGGGACCGGTGGCGGGGGTCGAGCCCGAGTCCGGCGAGCAGCTGGTCGAGCAGGTCGACGAAGGGCCGGGGGTCGCCGTTCGTGACGTTGAACGCCAGTCCTGCCGCCTCGGGCACCTCGGCCGCGAGCCGGACGGCGTGCGCGACGTTCTCGACGGCGGTCAGGTCGACGAGCCCGCGACCGCCGCGCAGCAGGGGTACCCCGGCGCGCTCGTGCACCCGGAGCAGCCGTGGGACGAGCCCGGTGTCGCCGGCGCCGATCACCCCGCGGGGCCGCAGCACCACGATCTCCGGCCCGTCGGGGTCGCCGACCGCGGCGCGCAGGAGCGCCTCGGCGTGCAGCTTCGAGCGGATGTAGTGGTTCATCGGGCGGCTCGGGTCGACCTGGTCCTCGCGGATGGCGAGCCGGTCGCGGGGTGCTGCGTAGATCCCGGGCGACGAGACGTGCACGATCCGCCGCGCCCCGACCCGGCGGGCGTACCGCAGGACCTGCGCGGTGCCGGTGACGTTGGCGTGCTCGAACTCCGCCCACCGCCCCCACGGCGACGACAGGGCAGCGCAGTGCACGACGACGTCCGCCGGCACTTCGGCACGACCGAGGTCGTCGAGGTCCCCGACGAACACGTCGCCCTCGGGGAGTGCGTCGGCCAGTCGGCCGGCGGCGGTGACCCGGTAGCCGTGCTCGCGGAGCGTCCGGACGACGTGCCCGCCGACGAATCCGCTCGCACCGGTGACCAGGACACGTTCCGACGACCCTGGCCCCATGCCGACCGATCCTAGGGGCACCCGGCGGCCCTGCCACCCGGCCCCTAGGCTCGGCACGTGCGGATCGCCCTGGTCACCGACTACTACCTGCCGACGCTCGGTGGCGTCCAGACGGCGGTGCGCTCCCTGGCCGAGGCACTCACGACCGCCGGGCACGAGGTCACCGTCTACTGCCCGGACGACCCCGCGGTCCCGCGGCACGAGGGCGCCCACGAGGTCGTCGGCCTGCCCGTCTCCCGGGTGTTCCGGCCGGACGGCTACCCGTTCGCCTGGCCGCCCCGTCGGGTCCGTGCCGTGCTGCGCCGCGAGCTCGCCGCCCGGCGCACCGAGGTCGTGCACACCCACTCCGAGATGTTCGCGGCCCTCGCCGGCATCCGCGCCGCGCAGGACCTGGACCTCCCGGTGGTGCACACGATGCACGGCCGCATCGACGTCTACACGCGCAACGTCCTGCCCGTCCCGGCCGTGACCACCGCGCTGCTCGCGTTCCTGCACCGCACCCAGGTCGACCACCGTGGGATCCCCGTCGCCCCGGACCGGCCGTTCACCCGGACGCGCACGGCCCGGCGGATGTGGCGGGTCATGCTCGCGCAGTCCCGGGCGAGCGCGCACGTGGTCGTGCCGTCGCAACACTTCGCGGACAAGCTCGTGGACCGCGGCGTGCGCACGCCCGTGTCGGTGCTGTCGAACGGCATCGAGCCGACGGTCCTCGACACGATCGGCCCGGCCCGGGTCCGCACGCGCGCACCCGGCGAGCCGCTGCGGGTGCTGTGGGTCGGTCGGCTGTCGCCGGAGAAGCGCCCGGAGGTCCTCGTCGCGGCCACCCGTTCGTTCCCCGCGGGCACGGTCGTCGACGTGCTCGGCGACGGTGTCGCGCGCACCGCGGTCGCCCGCGCGGCGTCCGGGACCCCGGTGTCGCTGCACGGCTCGACCCCGCACGACCGGGTGCTCGCGGCCATGCGCGACGCGCACGTGCTCGTCTCGAGCTCCCTGGACTTCGACAACCAGCCGATGGTGATGCTCGAGGCGGTCGCGACCGGGCTGCCGGTCGTGCACTGCGACCCCGACCTGGCCGAGGTCGTCCCCGCGGGCGGCGGGTGGACCACCCCCACCCCGGACGCTGCGGGCATCGCCGCGGTGGTCCGCACGCTGCACGACGAGCCGGAGCGGCTCGAGCGGGCGAGTGCCGCGCTCGTCGCGGCGCGTGGCCGCGTCGAGCAGCGGGTCGACGACCTGGTGGCGGTCTACGAGGCCGTCCTGCGTCCGCGACGCACCACGTGACGGACGGGAGGCACGGTGCCGGCCGACACCGTGCCTCCCGTCCGTCACCGCTCACCTACACCGAGGCGGGCGCGCCTTCCAAGGTCGCGGCGAGCGGGTCGAAGTCCTCGGGCAGCGACGCGATCGGCGCGACGGTCGACGCGACCGGGACGAACGCGCGGCGCGCGATCGACTCCTCGACGGCGACCATCGTGTCGAGGACGTGGTACCCGACCTCGCCGGTGGCGACGTGCGAGCCGCCACCGCGGATCGCGCGGGCCATGTCGAGCACACCGAGGCCGCGACCGACCGTCGGCTCCTCGTCCGAGAGCGTCTCCCAGTCCTGCTCGAACGGGAACGAGACGTCCGTGCCGAGCGGGCGGGCGATGCGGATCGGGTGACCGCCGCCGAACGTGTTCGGGTCCGGCAGGACGATCGTGCCCTCGGTCCCGTTGACCTCGAAGACGCCGTGCCGGAACAGCGGGGTGTCGAAGGACAGCAGCGACTGCGCGTTCCCGCCCCGCTCGAACGACGTCAGGACCGACACGTGCGTCGGGACCTCGACCGGGAACTCCTGCCCGGCGTTCGGGCCGACGACCAGCTGCCGGGTCTCCCGCGACCGCGACCCGGTCGCGACGACCGACTCGACCGGGCCGAGCAGGTGCACGAGCGCGGTGAAGTAGTACGGGCCGATGTCGAAGAGCGGACCGGCGCCCTTCGCGTACAGGAACGACGCGTTCGGGTGGAAGACGTCCGGGCCCTGCCACTGCATGCTCGTGACGGCGGTGAGCGGGGTGCCGATCGCGCCCGCCTCGATCGCGCGCTTGGCGGTCTGCCAGCCGGTGCCGAGGACGGTGTCGGGGGCGATGCCGAGGCGGAGGCCGAGCTCGTCGGCGAGGGCGACCAGGCCGGCGGCGCTCTCGCGGTCGACACCGATCGGCTTCTCGCTCCACACGTGCTTGCCGGCGCGCAGGGCCGCGGTCGAGACCTCGACGTGGGTGGCCGGCAGCGTGAGGTTCACGACGATCTCGACGTCCGGGTCTGCGAGGACGTCCTCGCCGCTGCCGGACGCGGGGACGCCCCACTTCGCGGCGGACTCGGCGGCGCGAGCCGTGTCGATGTCGCCGATCCGGACGACCTCGACGTCGGGGAACGTCGTGAGGTTCGTCAGGTACTGCTCGCTGATCATGCCGGCGCCGATGAAGCCGACGCCGACGCGGCCGGTGCGGGTCATGCGTGCACCTCGTCCTTGTTCGGGGTGGCGGCCGCGCTGAGGGTCTCCGTCAGCCACCGGTGGGACTGCGCGACGCCGTCGAAGATCTCCCCGTCGAAGCCGTCGAACTCGATGACCGCGTACTCGAGCGCGGTCGCAGCTGCCAGGGCCTCGGCGAGCCGGACGTCGCCCTGGCCGGCCGGGGTCTGGTCGGTCGGGACCGACGCGGTCGAGATGCCCTCGCGCATCGGGCCGTCCTTCACGTGCACGGCGACGATGCGGTCCCCGAGCTCGGCGACGAAGGCGGGGACGTCGATGCCGGCGGCGGACGCCCAGTACAGGTCGAGCTCGAGCACGACGCGCGGGTCGAGCAGCTCGGCGAGCACCTGGAGCGCGGGCTTGCCGTCGATGCGCGGACGGAGCTCGTGGTCGTGGTTGTGGTAGCCGACGCGCATGCCCTGCGCCGCTGCCTCCTCGGCGGCGGCGTTCAGCCGGGCGGCGACGCGCTCGACGCCCTCGCGGGTCGTCCAGGCGTCCGGACCGACGAACGGGTCGATGACGATCTCGATGCCGAGCACCGCCGCCGCGGCGAACGTGTCCGCATGCGACGGGGCGGTCATCACGGAACCGTCCGGCAGCGGGATGGACTCCTCGACCAGGAAGGCGTGGCCGGTCTTCGCGCTGATGCCGTGCGCGTCGAACGCCTGCTTGAGCTGCGGGGCCCGGTCGACGAAGGCGAACGCTTCGACGGTGTCGAAGCCGATCGCGGCGAGCCGGGCGACGCCGGCGTCGAGGTCGGGCTCCAGGGCGGCGTTCACCGTGTAGAGCTGCAGGGAGACGGTGGGGATCACGGGTGTCACCGGACCTTCTTGATCGGGAGGATGACGAGGGCGCCGAGGAGCACGGCGACACCGGCACCCCAGAGCATGAGCGTGTAGTTCTGCCCACCGCCGATGCCGAGCAGGAACAGGCCGACCGCGGGGGCGAGCGACTGGGGCAGGGCGTTGGCGATGTTGATGACGCCGAGGTCCTTGCCCGGGCGCTCCGGGTCCGGCAGCACGTCGACGACGAGCGCCGTGTCGATCGCGGCGTAGATGCCGAACGCGAAGCCGAGCACGATCTCGGCGAAGTAGAACCCGCCGACGGAGTCGACGTGGGCGAGGATCACCAGGCCGACCGCGGTCAGCGCAGTGGAGCCCCAGACGAAGACCTTGCGGCGACGGACGCGGTCCGACACCCAGCCCGAGACGGCGGCGCTGACGAGGAGGGCGATCGTGTAGAGCAGCACGCCGAAGGCGACGGTCGCGGTGGCCTCCGCCAGGCTCTTGATGCCGAGGTGCTCCTGCATGTACAGCACGCGGTACGTCGTGAACATGAACGTGCCGAAGGTGATGAGGAAGCGGCCCCACCAGGCGAGCCCGAAGTCCGGGTGCTTGATCGGGTTCGTCCAGAACGACGAGATGAGGTTGACCCAGCTGAACGGCTTGATCGCGCTGGTCGGCAGCTCGTCACGGGCGACGAACGCGTAGACGAGGATGACCACGATCGCGAGCACGCCCGGCGCGATGAAGAGCACCGGCAGGTTCCCGGTCAGGTACACCGCGAGGTACAGGCCCGCGAGGATCGCGATGTTCTGCGCGAGGGCGATGACGCTCGACGCCTTGCCGCGCTGGAACTCGGGCACGTTGTCCGCGAAGCTCGCGGTCAGGGTGGCGAGGACCGCGTTCGCGGCGACCTGCGCCAGGACCCACGCGAAGGTCAGCTGCAGCACGTTCGGCGAGAAGGCGAGCCAGGCGAGGGCGACGACGAAGACGACGACGCCGATGACCATCCACGGCCGGCGACGACCCCAGCGGGTCCGGGTGCGGTCGGACAGCGCACCGGCGAGCGGGTTCGCGAGCAGTGCACCGAGGGCACCGAACGGCAGGACCGAGCCGACGATCGTCTCGGGGCTGGTCGGGTTGAGCACCGTCGCCTTGATCGCCATGCTCACGAACACCGGGGTGAGCAGTGCGGCGAAGAGGCCGAACTGCGCGAGGCTGAGCGCCCACATGTACCCGGCGCCGACGCGCATGGTGCTCACGGACTGCGTGATGCCCTCGACCGAGAACGCGCGGGACGCGGCTGCGGGGTCGGTGCTCGTCGCCCCGGCGGCCGCGGTGACCGGCGGGTTGGCGGTTCCGGCGAGCCCGGTCTGGGGCTCTTCCTTCGACGTCGGTGTCGACATGACTCCTCCTCGAGTCATCGGGGGCGCGAGGCCCTCTGAATACCTAGTGCTGCTAGGTGAAGCAGAAGCTAGCATCGAAAACCTTGCAACGGAAGGATTTTGTCGTCACACGTCCCGGCAGACCGCGGAACGCAATGAGGGCGGTTCCTCACAGCGGGATGTCACTGCGAGGAACCGCCCACGTTGCGTCGTGCGAGGAGGAGGGTCCGGGGTGCCTCAGTTGCGGATGACGGCGGCGGGGTCGTCGCGCATCCGCAGGAGTCGAGTGCACCAGAGCGCGCGGGCCTCGAGTGTCAGGGGCGTCCAGTCGTGGACCTCGCGGAGGACCCGAAGTGGCTCGGTCGAGCGGTAGGAGCGGGTCGGGTTGCCGGGGAACTTCTGGTCGGTCACGTTCGGGTCGTCCTCGAGCGATCCGAGGGGCTCGACCTCGTAGACGTGGGGAGCGACGGTCGACGCGTCGCCGCCGGCGATCTCCACCAGGAGCACGGCGACCTCGGCTGCGAGCCCGGCACCGTCCCGCAGCGCCGTGCAGTACACGTGCCGCATCACCACCTCGGGCCGGTAGTTCGACGGGCGTCCGGGCACGAGCAGGTCTCCCAGGCGGAGTTCCGCCCGGGAGCCGTGGAAGAAGGGGCCGGTCTCGTCCGCAGCGGTCACGGCGGCAGCGTACAGCGCCGAGGTAGGGTGTTTGCATGCAAACGTTGATCGACGATGTCGCGCACACGACGCCCATCTACTCGTTGACCGAGGCCGCGCAGATCGTCCGGGCGCCGTCCACGTCGTTCGCCCGTTGGTCCCACGGGCACCGTTTCCGCCAGCGAGCGGCTGATGCGTGGGGGTGGAGCGAGCCGATCCTCACCGGAGTCAGCGACGGCCGGGGGTACACCGTCCCGTTCAACGCCCTCGCCGAGGGCTACATCGTCGAGACGTTCCGCCGAGCCGGACTCCCGATGGCGCGCATCCGGCCCGCCATCGATGCTCTCCGGAAGGAGATCGGCGTTGAGTACGCACTCCTGAGCGAGCGGCTCCGGACCGACGGCGCGGAGATCCTGATCGAGAACGGGGACCGGGAGCTCGTCGTCGTGCGGAACGGTCAGGGTGTCTTCCGCGACGTCGTCGCCGAGTTCCTGCAGACCATCTCCTACCGTGACGGGTTCGTGGACTTCCTCCGCTTGCCCGCCTACGAGCGGGCGGAGGTCGTCGTGGACCCGCGTCGCAACTCCGGCCGACCGACGATCGCTCGCATCGGTGTCAGCGTGGAGGACGTCGTCAGCCGGGTCCGAGCAGGGGAACGGATGCGCGACGTGGCCTCGGACTTCTCGCTGGAGGACGACGAGCTGCGGTCGATCCTGGTGCAAGCCGCTTGACCGTGACACCCGCACGGTTCCTGCTCGACCGCTCCGTGGGTGGCCGGATCCTGGTCGCACGTCTCCGCGCAGCCGGGTGGGACGCCCGGACCCTGGCTGAGGAGTACGGGGACCGTCGCGCGCAGTCGATGCCGGACGAGGAGTGGATCGCCGAAGGCACCCGCTCGGGGTTCCTCCTGCTCGCGAAGGACCACCGGGTCGCGAGCCGGCCACTCGAGGCCCGTGCCATCTACATGCACGAGGCCCGGATCATCGCCTTCGTGCGGGGCGAGCTGACCGGCGAGGCCATGGGAGATCTCTGTCTCCGGCACGAACGCTCGATCCACCGGTTGGGCTCGGTCGCTCCACCCTTCGTGATGGCGCTCGGAGAGCAGGGGCTCCGCCGCAAACGTCTCAACTACCCGTGATCCTCGCGTGGAACACCGCGGAGCACCGCGCGGTTGGCTCGACGGGTGGCCGAACGCCGGCCGCCCGCAGACGAAAGGTGCACCCGTGACCCAGACGGTCTTCCTCGAGGTCCAGTTCCGCGACGACGTCGACCACGACACCATCGCCTCGGCGGTCCGCGAGACCCTCGCACAGACGGCGGGCTTCCCCGGCAACGAGTCCCTCGAGGTGCTCGTCGACGACGCCGACGCCCACCGCGTGGTCGTGCTCGAGCGCTGGACGACGGCCGACGACCACGACGCCTACGTCGCGTGGCGCGCCACCCCGGAGGGCGCCGCGAACGCCCTCGCCCAGGTCCTCGCCGGACCGCCGGTGACCCGCACCTTCGAGCGGACGCTCGACCTCAGCTGAGGCCGAACAGCCGGCGGGCGTTCCCCGAGGCGAACGCCCGCCGGCCGTCGTCGTCCGGGAAGGCGTCGAGGAACGCCGCGATCTCCGCCGCGGACGGGTCCTGGAACGGGTGGTCGGTCGAGAACAGCAGTCGATCGGCCGATGTGACCGAGAGCGCGTGGTGCAGCAGCGCCGGGTCGAGCATGCCGGACGCCGTGATCCAGACGTTCTGCCGGAGGTACTCGGTCACCGACCGGTCGAGGCCCGCCATCCGGGCGACGCCGTCCGCCCGGCTGTGCCAGAACAGCAGGAGCTCGCCCCAGTGCCCGAGCACGAGCTGCAGGTCCGGGTGCCGGTCCAGGGCACCGCTCGCCATCAACCGGAGCGCAGCGGTGCCGGCCTCGAGGTGCCACCCCCACCCGAAGGTCGCGAGTGCGAGGTCGACCGGCGCCCCGAGCCCGCCGTAGACCGCGTCGCGGACGGCCCGGGGCGGGACCTGCGGGTGGATGAACACCGGCTGCCGGAGTCGCTCGGCCACGGCCCAGAGGTCGTCGTACCGCGGGTCGTCGAGCATCACGTCGCCGACGCGGCCATAGACCATCACACCGGTCAGGCCCGACGCGACCGCGCGCTCGAGCTCGGCCACTGCCGCGACCGGATCGACGAGCGGCAGCGTCGCCATCGCCCGGAACCGGTCGGGGTGCGCCCGGACCGCGTCGGCCACCCGGTCGTTCGCGTCCCGACTGAGCGCGACGGCGTCGGCCGCCGCGGGCACCTGCGCCCCGGGCGGCGCGAGCGAGAGCACCTGCACGTCGACGCCCTGGCGATCCATCGCCTCGAGCCGCAGCTCGCCCAGGTCGGCCAGCCGTCGAGCGACGTCCCCGTGGTCGTTGAGCACCAGGCTCGCGTCAGCGTCGTTCCCGGACAGCGCCCGCAACGCCTTGTCGACCGGCTCCGACGTCCAGTGCTCCTCGATCCCGATCAGCATCTCGTCCACGGAGCGGACGGTACGCCGGAGTCCACGCGGACGGCCGCGAGCCGCCCTCGTGGTCGCGAGACGCCGCGGATCCCGGCGGCGTCCCGCCCAGATGGCGGCGTCTCGCGTCCGGCGGGCACGCGGGCCGCGACGGACGGGAGGCACGTGGCGGACCCGCCACGTGCCTCCCGTCCGTCCTCCGGTCACGTCGTGAGCGTGACCTCCGTCGGCTGCCGACCGATCGAGAAGTCCGTCGCCGTCCCGCGGACGGTCGCCCGGTACGCGCCGCGGAACCCGGTGGTCCGCACCTGCCCGCGGTCGTCCGTGCGCAGCACGGTCGGCGGCGTCCACCACTCGTCCTTGACGAGCCGACGGAGTGCCGCGTACGACGGCTTCGGCGTTCCGTCCGCCCGCACCAGACCGATCGGCGCACCGAGCCAGGCCCCGGCGTCCGTGATGCCCCAGTAGGTGATCGCCTCGACCGCGGGGTGCCCGACCAGGCTGCGGTAGTGCCGCTCGAGCTCGTCGGCCTGTCGCGCCTCGCCCTCCGGGGTGGACGGCCACGAGTCGACGCGGTGGTCGTTCAGGTCGACGACGTCCGCGGGCATGAGCTCGCCGGAGACGAGGGACGTCTCGGTCAGGTGCAGCGGGAGGCCGTACCGGGCGAAGCGGTCGACCATCGCGAGCATCGTTTCCTCGCCCCAGTAGCCCTGGTGCATGTGGGTCTGGAGACCGATCGCGTCGAGCTGCACCCCGGCCTCGAGCACGCCCTCGATCAGGCACTCGTACGCGCTGGACAGGTCGAAGTCGTTGAGCAGGAGCGTCGCCCGGGGGTTCGCCGCGCGGGCCTCCTCGAACGCCAGCCGGACCATCGGGATGCGGCCCTTCGCCCGGGCGAGCGGGGTGATCGCGTTCGGCCCGTTGTCGAACACGGGCATGATGACGACCTCGTTGATCGCGTCCCACGTGTCGACGAGTCCGTCGAATGTGCCGACCTCGCGGCGGATGCGCTCGCGGAGGAGCCGTTCGACCTCGTCGAGGGGCCGCCCGAGCAGCCAGTCGGGCTGCACGGTGTGCCAGACGAGCGGGTGGCCCTTGACGTCGAGACCGCGGTCGCGGAACCACGCCGCGGTGCGACGCAGGCGGTCGGTCGCGGGACGGCCAGGCTCCGGCTCGAAGGTGCCCCAGTAGAACGGCAGCGTCGCGGTGGTGAACACGTCGGTGAACAGGTCCGCGAGGTGGTCGGGGTCGCCCGTGCCGATCGGCTCCCGCTCGCCGTTCGCCAGGCCGATGAAGTCGAACCCGATGTTGCCGAACGTGAAGGCGTGCCGGGTCTGCTCGACGGTGACCTCGGCGTCGCGGAGCGGCTCGCCGTGGCGGTCGACGACGGTCAGGACCGCCGTGCCCGTGCGGTGCGCGACCGCGTGCTGCGGTGCACCCTCAGAACCGACCACTCCGTGCGACCCGACCACTCCGTGCATCCCGACCACTCCCCGGCACCCGTCGACACCGGCGTCGGGCGGGATTTGTTGTGCGGCCGAACATAGCAGCGGATCGGCGCGCCGTCAGGAGCGTGCTGCCCCGTCTGTCCGCCGAGCGATGCTGGCGACCACGCCCGCCACCGCCGCGGCCAGCGACAGCACCACGGCGAGCGCCGACGACCCCCACGCCACCACCTGGGCGCCGTGCGCGACGGCCTCGCCCGACCGGCCCGCGACGTACGAGTACGACCCGCTGTGCGCCCACGGGAACGCCGGGGCGACCGGCCAGGCGAGGTGCTCGGCGGCAGCAGCCACCACGACCGACACGGCAGCGAGGCCGGCGAGCAGGAGCGCAGCACGATGAGCGGAGTGACGAGGACGCATCCGGGAACCCTACCGACCGGCATCCTGGTACCGCTCCTGAACGAACCGGAGTCCTGCGGACCGGCGACCCCAGGCTCCTTCATCGACTCCGGCGGGATGTTCGGCGCATGGACCCGAACCACCCCGCCCCGACGTCGGGCGACCCCGCCGCCGCGCGCCCCGCACGGTGGTTGCACCAGACCGTCCCCCAGCGCACGACCCTGGTCGCGATCGTCGTGCTCGGCGCCGTCCTGACGAGCTGGAACCTCGCCCGCGGCGGCGACATGTCCTTCTACGCCGCAGCCGCTCGGTCGATGTCCGAGTCGCTGCCCGCGTTCCTGTCCGGCTCGTTCGACCCCGGCGCGACGGTGACGCTCGACAAGCTCGCCGGCTTCGCGGTGCCGCAGGCGATCAGCATCCACCTGTTCGGGATGTCCACCGCGTCGCTCGCCCTGCCGCAGGTGGTCGAGGGCGCGGTCACGACGCTCGCCGTCGCCGTGGTCGCCCTCCGCTGGCTCGGCGCCCGGGCCGGCCTGGTCGCCGCGGCACTGGCCGCGAGCACCCCGATCTTCGTGTCGATGTTCGGCCACCCGATGGAGGACGGCCTCCTCACGATGTCGCTCGCCGTCGCGCTGGTGTGGTGGCAGCGGGCCGCGCTGACCCGGACGTGGTGGCCGCTGCTGCTCGCCGGGCTGTTCGTCGGGGTCGGCTTCCAGGCGAAGATGCTGCAGGCCTGGATGGTGCTGCCCGCCCTGGTGCTCGCCACGGTCATCGCCACCGCGGGTCCCGAAGCGCGGTGGCGCCGTGCCACCGGTCACGTCGCCGCGCTGCTCGGCGCCGCGATCGTCGCGAGCCTCGCGTGGTCGGTCGTGCTCGGCCTGCTGCCGACCGGTGACCACCCGTACTTCGACGGGTCGACCGACGACAGCGTGTTCGCGATGGTCTTCGGCTACAACGGTGTCGACCGTTTCCTGCCCGGGCTGTGGCCGGGAGCCGTCGGCGCGCTGGGTGCCGCCGTCGGGCACGCCGGGACGCACGTCGCGGACGCGTGGCGCACGGCGACCGCCGGCCGCGGGGGCGGCGGGCACTCGCTGCTGCAGCTCTTCTCGCCGCGGTACGCGTCGCAGGTCGGCTGGTCGTGGCCCGCTGCGCTCACCGGCATCGGGATCGGTGCGGCCCGGTGGTGGCGCCGGACCGCCGGACGGGAGGCACGGGTCCCCGCCGCCACGCTCGTCGCCCTGGTCGTGTGGTTGGTCACGGCGGTAGCGGTGCTGTCCGTCCTGCGGCTCCCGCACACCGCGTACGTCGCCGGGATCGGCGTGCAGCTCGCGGCGCTCGGCGCGCTCGGCTGGTGGGGTGCCGCGAGCCTCGTCGACGCGACCGACCGCCGGATGCGGCTCGTGCCCGTCGGCCTGCTCGTGGTCCAGGGTGCGTGGTGGGCGTGGCTGGCGAGAGCCTCGTCCGAGCCGGCGCTCCTCGGGGCGATCGCCGTCGGGGCGACGGTGGTGACGCTCGTGCTGCTCGTCGTCCGCTGGCGTCGGAGCGACCCGATCGTGGCGTCGACCCGCGGGCGGCGGACGGCGGCGGGGCTGCTCGTCGCCGCGGTGGTGCTCGGACCGGCGTGCTTCTCGCTGCAGGTCCTCGACGCCGCACGGGACGGCAGCGGCGGCGACGCGTCGGTCGGTGTCGGGCAGGGCGCCTTCGCCCGCGGCGGCACCCCGGAGCGGGCGTTCGCGCTCGGCCGCGGCGGCGGCTCGTCCGCCGGCGGTCGGTCCGCCGGCACCGCGGCGTTCACGATCTCCGCTCCGGACGTGGTCGGCGGCCACACCCGGCTGCCCGCCGACGAGGCCGCCCTCGTCGGCGCGGCCCGGCGTGCCGGTGGTGGTCAGGACGGGGCGCCGCTGTTCCTCACCGACTCGTGGCGGATCGCCGCCGACGTCATCGGCGACACCGGCGATGAGGTCCTGACCGACGGCGGGTTCTCCGGCCGGGTCCCGGTCTTCACCGCAGCGCAGGTGGAGTCGATCGTCCGGTCGGGTCGGACCCACCTGCTCGTCGTCGCGTCGAGCGCCGCCGCCACCGATCCCGTCCGTCGCGCCGCCGACGACCTCGGCTGCCGGGTCGTGCAGCACTGGGGCTCGACCTTCGCCGACGCGGCCCCCGGTCGGTCCTTCGGCGGGCGCGGCACGTCCTTCGCGCTCGAGCGCTGCTCCTGACGCGTCGTGCGGTACGGCAGGATCGGACGATGGAGATCCGCGTGGCCGAACTCGACGACGCCGAGGCCGTCGCGGCCTTCCAGGTCCGGGCCTGGGAGCAGACGTACCGAGGGCTCGTCCCCGACACGTTCCTCGACGCCCCGAGCTCGCAGGACCGCCGCGCGCGCTGGGCTGGACGGATCCGCCGTGGCGAGCGTCGCGTCCTGCTCGCCAGCGCCCGCGACGTCGTCCTCGGGGTGTCGAGCACAGCACGGACGAGCGAGCCCGGCCTGCCCGCGATGGAGCTCTGCACGCTCTACGTCGATGCAGCCGCACAGGGCACCGGGATGTCGGATCAGCTGCTCGATGCTGCGCTCGGGCGAGCTGCAGCCCATCTGCTCGTCTTCTCGGTGAACGAGCGAGCCAAGCGCTTCTATGCTCGCCACGGCTTCTCGCGGCGTGGGGAGCCCCGGACCGACCCCGGCACGGGGCTCGACGAGGAGCGCTGGGTGCGCCTCGTCAGCCGAGCGGTGTGAACTGCACGCGGTCGTGCCGCTCGACCGCGTGCTGCTGCCCCGGGTACCGGAGACCGCTGAAGTACATGTTCGTGTGCGCGACGATCTGTTCGCCGCTGATGCGGACCCCGTCGTGCTCGGCGTCCGTCGTCGTGTGCGCGTCGGAGACCAGGGTCACGTCGAAGCCGCGGACGGCAGCGGCCTGGGTCGTCGTCCGGACGCAGTAGTCGCTCTGCGCTCCCGCCACCACGAGGTGGTGCACACCCAGTGACCGGAGGACATCGCCGAGATCGGTGTCCGAGAACGAGTCGCGGTACTCCTTCCGAACGAGGGGTTCGTCCGTCAGACGGTGCAACGGCGCTGCCAGTTCCCAGTCCGCGGAGCCCTCGGCGAAGTCGCCGTGGTCCTGCACCCAGACCACCGGCGCACCGCTCGCCCGAGCGCGGTCGACGAGGATCGCCGTGCGGGCGAGGACTCCGTCCGCGTCGAAGCAGTCCCGCACGACCCCGCGCTGGAGGTCGATGACCAGGAGCGCGCTCGTGTCCGACACAGCGACATCATGGCACCCGCCGACGCACGACGGGAGGTACGGGGCGGACGCGCCCCGTGCCTCCCGTCCGTCAGTCCGGCAGCGTCACTTGCCGGCGGCCGCGTTGTACGACGCGATCTGCGACTTCGCCTGCGTCTCCGCAGCCCGCATCGTGGACCGCACGTCCGCGCCCTCGACCACCTTGTTGAACGCGCCGATCACGGTCGAGCGCACGGTCGGGAAGGCGCCGGTGACGCAGCCCGCGCTCGCGGTGCTCGTCGGGTCGTCGCTGAGCTGGCGGTACATCGTCGCGACGTTCGGGTCGGCGAGCGACTGCTTGCCGACCGCGGTGTCCTTCGAGGCCGTGTTCACCGCGAGGTAGCCGGTCGCCTTCGCCCACTCGGCCTGCACCTCGGGGGTCTCGAGCCACGCGGCGAAGTCGTAGGAGGCGCGCTGCTCGGCGGACGAGTGGCCCTTGCCGGAGATCCACAGGGCGTTGCCGCCGATGACCGCGCCGGCGTCCTTCGCGCCGGAGGTGGTCGGGAAGGTGGACACGACCGACTTCGTGCCGGTCGGGTCGAGGGTCGTGTACGCGCCGGACGAGGTGAGGACCATGCCGATCTTGCCGCTCGAGAACGCCGAGTTCTGCGCCGCCGAGTCGGTGCCCGGGTTGAGCGCGGCACCGTCCTGGTACAGCCCCTGCAGCGTCGTCATGAAGGCGACCTGCGTGTCCGAGGTGAGCGAGACGCCGGTGACGGCCTTGCCCGTGCGGCCGTTCGACGGGGTGCAGAACGGCTGGCCGCCCGAGGCGCTGAGCTCCTCGAGCATCCACGAGTCGGCCATGTTCATGCTCATGCCGTACAGGCCGGTCGTGCGGTGGATCTGGTCGGCCCACTGCGCGACCTGGTCGAGGGTCGTCGGCGGCTTCGTGACGTCGAGTCCGGCGCGCTGGACGATCGCCTTGTCGAGGTACAGCACGGGCATCGAGACCGAGAACGGCATCGCGGCGAGGCCGTCGCCGGCGCTGTAGTAGGCCTTCGCGGCGGGGACGATGCTCCCGCCGGTGGTGGTCTCCTTCGCGAAGGTGGACGGTGCGACGGTCTGCCCGGAGTCGACCATGAAGCCGGTCGAGACGTCGTTCATCATGAGCAGGTCCGGGGTCGAGCCGGACTGCACCGCGGCGGTGTACTTCGTCTGGACGTCGGCGTACTGGCCCTGGAACGTGGCCTTCACCGTCACGCCCTGCTCGTTCGAGCCGTTGTACTGGCTGACGAGCTTGTCCAGCTCGGTCGCGGCGGGGCCGGTCATGGCGTGCCAGAAGTCGACGGTGACCGGTCCCGAGGACGCGGCGGGGGTGGCGGAGCCGGAGGCGGAGCAGCCGGTGAGGGCGAGCAGTGCCGCGGCGGACACGGCGGCGACCGCGAGCACGGAGGAGCGACGAGCGGGCATGGGAAGGCCTTCCTGTGGGGACGGAGTCGGGATGGGGCGGGAGTGGTGGGCGTCGTGCGGGCGGGCCAGGTCGTGCGCGCGGGGTCGTGCGGCCGGGGCTACTTGAGGGCGCCGGCGGTGATCCCGCCGGCGAGGAAGCGCTGGGTCACCAGGACCAGCAGCAGCACGGGGAGCGTGACCATCGCCGCGCCGGCGAGCACGACGCCGACGTCCGAGGCCTCGGCGTTGGACAGCTGCGCGATGCCGACCTGCACGGTCCGGTTCTCGGGCGAGTTCGTCACGAGGAGCGGCCAGAAGAACCCGTTCCAGGCGGCGGTCGCGCTGACGAGCGTCACGGAGACGAGCGTCGGGCGGGTGACGGGCAGGAGCATCGACCGGATGAACCGGAAGTGCCCGGCGCCGTCGAGCACGGCGGCCTCGTGCAGTTCGGCGGGGAAGGACAGGAACGCCTGCCGGAACAGGAAGATCGTCAGCGCCGAGGCGACGAACGGCAGGAACACGACGAGCAGGGTGTCGATGAGGTGCCAGGACGCGACCGTGAGGTAGTTCGCGATCAGGGTCGTCTCGCCGGGGATCATCATGCTCGCGAGCAGCACGAGGAAGATCGCCCGGGTCCCGCGGAGCCGGCAGAACACCAGGGCGTACGCGGTGACGATGCCGATGACGACCTGCAGCGTCGTCTGGGCGAGCGTGACGACGATGCTGTTGAGGAACTGCCGACCGAGCGGTGCGACCTGCAGTGCCCGCTCGACGTTGCCGAGGTCGAGGTGGATCGGCACGAGTCCCGGGAGCCCCTGGTGCAGGTACTCGGACGGGGTGAGCGCCCCCTCGAAGACGTAGTACAGCGGGAAGCAGACGACCACGACGGCGACGATCAGCCACACGTGCAGCAGGGTGCTGCGGACGCGGCGTGCGGTGCGCGGGCCCATCAGTAGTGCACCCGCTTCTCGAGCACGCCGAACTGCACCAGCGACAGCGCGAGGACGAGCAGGAAGAGCACGACTCCGAGGGCAGCGGCGAGCCCGAAGTTGGCGCTCGCCGACCCGAACGCCTGCTGGTAGATCGCGTAGACGAGGGTCTTCGACGAGTCCGCCGGTCCCCCGCCGGTCAGGATCTGGATCTGCCCGAACGTCGTCAGGGCCTCGACCGTGCCGGTGACGACGACGAAGAACAGCGTCGGCGTGACGAGCGGCAGCGACACCGACCAGAACGCCCGGAGGGGTCCGGCACCGTCGAGCTGGGCCGCCTCGACGACCTCGGGGTCGATCGCCCCGAACGCCCCGAGGAGCAGCAGGACGGTGAAGCCGAGCGACCCCCACGCGGTGACGACGATCACGCTGAACAGCGCCCAGTGCGTGCTCGTCAGCCACGGCACCGGGGTCCCGCCGAACTGCTGCACGACGGTGTCGACGAGACCGGTCCCGGGCGCGAGCATCGCGGCGAAGGCGACGGACGCGGCCGACACCGAGACGACCATCGGGGACGTCAGGAGCGCCCGGTAGACCGGCGTGCCGCGGAGCTTCGCGGTGAGCGGCACCACGATGAGCAGCCCGAACACCACCCGAGCGGCGACGACCCCGGCGCAGAACACCGCGGTGTTGAGCATCGTCCGACCGAACGCCGGGTCGGTGAGGGTCCTGACGTAGTTCTGCAGGCCGACCGAGCCGGCGGGCTGCCCGAAGATGTCGGTGCCCTGCGTGCTGAGGAGGAGCACCCGGCCGAGCGGCCAGAAGACGAAGACCGCGAAGACGAGCAGCGCGGGCAGGAGCAGCACGACGCCGACGCGTCGGTCGGCTCGGTGCCAGGAGCGGGTGGCCGGGGCGGACCGCTGGCGACCGGCGATGAGGCCGGGCCGGACGGAGACCGTCATGGTGGGGACTCCTCGGGTTAGGGAACGTTCCCGATCTGGGGACGACACCACTGTGGAGGCGCGGCCGCGGCGGTCGCAAGCGAGGTCGACGTCCCGCCGCCCGCCGTTCACGCAGTGTTCGACACCGGGCCCGGACGGGGCACCGTGGGCCCCGGAGCGCCGCCGGAGTTCACCCGTGGGACGGCCGCGCGACGCCGGGGGTTCCGCGTCCAGCGCGGCGGACGTCGTACACCGGGGACATGACCGAACCCACGCCGACCGTGCCCCCTCGCGCCGGGCGCCTCCGCACCGAACTCCCCTGCACCGACCCGCCGGCATCCGCCGTCCTCCGCCGCGCCGCCGAGGACGCCGCGCGCGCCGTCGCCCCGTCGCTCCTGAGTGCCTTCCGCTCCGACGTCGTCGTGCACACGAAGCGCGACGCTCACGACGTCGTGACCGAGCACGACCGGGCCGCCGAGCGTGCCCTGACCGGACTCCTGACGACGGCCGTCCCCGGGTCGACGGTCCTGGGCGAGGAGGGCACCGTCGGTCCCGCTCCCGAGGGCGCCCGGGTGCGCTGGATCGTCGACCCGATCGACGGCACCGCCAACTTCGCCCGGGGCCTGGCGTACTGGTGCGTCTCGATCGCGGCCGAGGTGGACGGGACGGTCGTCGCCGGCGTGGTGCTCGACCCCGTCGCGGACCACGCGTTCGGCGCGGACGACACCGGCGCGTTCCTGGACGGCCGACCGATGCGGTCCGTCTCGGGACCGGCGCAGGACGCCACGGTGCTGACGAGCTTCCCGGTGCAGCAGGACCTCGAGCTGCTCGGCGAGACCGCCGCGTTCGGCCTGCTCCGGGACCTGACCCTGGACTTCCGGCACCACCACAGCACCGGGAGCGGCGCGCTCAACCTGGTGCACGTCGCCGCCGGGTGGTCCGACGTCACGCTGGGCTTCGCGACGCACCCCTGGGACGTCGCCGCCGGCGCGCTGGTGCTCGAACGTGCCGGCGGTCGCTTCCGCGGCTTCCGCCACGGCGTCCCGACGGATCGCGCGGTCGACGCCGAGGACTACGTCGCGGTCGGGGCCGGCGACCCCCACGAGCGACTGGTCACCCGGGTCGCAGCCCTCTCCGCCACCGTCACCCGCGCGGGCTGAGGACGAGCGGGGCCGCACGGACGGACCCCCGCTGCTCGAGCCGGGTCGGGAGCACCTCGTGCCGCTCGACCCGGCGCCCGCGGAGCCGCTCGACGACGAGCTCCACCACGCGGGCACCCATCCGGGCACGCGGTTGGTCGACGGTCGTCAGGTCGAGCCGCCCGGCGAGGGCGGTCCCGTCGAACCCCGTCACCGAAGCGATGCCCGGCAACCGGAGGCCGACACCGGCGGCCGCGGAGACCAGCCGCGCGGCCGTCGCGTCGTTGGCGGTCACGAACGCCGTCACCCCGTCGCCGAGCAGTCGGGCGATCCGCGCCGGGTCGGCGACGAGCGACCCGACGTCCTCGGCGCGGCCGTCGGTCGGCAGCAGCGCCACGGCCGCGCCGTACGCCCGCCCGCGCCTGGTGGTCGACGGGTGCTCGGTCTCGCCGACGAAGCACGTGCGCACGTGGCCCGCCGCCGCCAGGTGCAGCACGAGCTCCCGCATCCCGGACTCCTCGTCCGAGCGGACCGTGTCCACCCCGCGGCCGGCGAGCGCCTCGCCGGCCGACCCGAGGACCGCGACCGGCAGGTCCGCCGCGGCCGCGGCGAGCGCGGCTGGCGGGAGCCGGCTGCTGACCACCGCGACCCCGAGCACCCCGTCGGCCGACCCGGCGGACGTGTGCAGTGCCTCCAGGCCGGATACCAGGCGGTCGTCGTCACGGAACGCATCGACGACCCGGAGCGCGAACCCCAGGGTGTCCGCGGTGGCCTGCGCGCTGCGCAGGACCTCCGCGTGGAACGGGTTGGCCCGCTCGGTCAGCAGGAGGCCCAGCACGAGCGGTGCGCCGGCTGCGCGACGTCGCGCCAGCGACCCGACCGGGAGGCCCAGCTCGTCCGCGGCGCGCACGGCCAGTTCCCGACGTGGTGCGGACACGCCGTCGTCGCCCCGCAGGGCGAGCGACACGAGCGAGCGGGACATGCCGGTCCGGCGCGCGACGTCGCGCAGCGTCGCGGTCACGGCGTGCGGAGCTTCCAGGTGCGGACGTGCTCCCACGTCATCGTCTGCCACCAGCGCCCCGTCCAGTCGGGGCTCGCGGTGCGGCAGAGCACGACGGTGTCGCCGACGAAGTCCGACGGCACCGGGACGTCGAGGCCGCGGATGAACTCGCCGACCTCGTCGTGCAGGTCCGGCCGGACGTACAGGTCGTGCGACGCGAGCGACAGGTGCGGGCGGTAGCGCTCCGGGTCGTGGTCGTTCGGCAGCGGCGCGTTCATCGACCGGCGGAACGGGGCCACGGCCGCGTCGACG
The DNA here is from genome assembly GCF_003349855.1 of Curtobacterium sp. AG1037. Lineage (NCBI taxonomy): Bacteria > Bacillati > Actinomycetota > Actinomycetes > Micrococcales > Microbacteriaceae > Curtobacterium > Curtobacterium sp. AG1037. Next base: position 46,783 of record NZ_QQAO01000013.1, read on the forward strand.
TCGATCGCGAGCTGGTCGAACGCGGTGTTCCGCGAACCGTCCGGGTTCGTGGCGACGTCGTACACGTAGCCGATGCCCTGCTCGCGGACCCCGGCGTTGTGCACCGGGAAGCCGGGTCGACCGTCGAGCAGCGCGGTGAGGGCGTCGATCACCTCGGACTCGGCGGACCCGAACGGCTGGCTGCCGATCAGGGTGGCGTGGGGCGGGAACGCGCCGGAGGACACCAGGCCGTACTGGGCGCGGAGCTGGTCGGTGACGACGGTGACCGCGCGGCAGGTCCGGGGGTCTGGACGCAGGTAGACGCCGTAGCGGTAGGGGTCGCTGTCGTCGCGGGCGCCCTTGGCGGTGACGGCGGGGGCGGTCGCCGCAGAGGTGTCGAGGGTGGTGGGGGTCGGCATGCTCGTCCTGTTCGTCGCGGTTTCGGGAACGTTCCCCATCGTGGTGGGGATCGTTCCCGAGCGCACCCCTCCCCGCGGTGACGAAGCGGTGAACGACCGGTGTCGGCTGGGTCGCTGCGCGGTCAGGCGCTGGCGAGCGTGCGGCCGGGGACGAACTCCCCGTCGACGGCGACGTGCGCGGCGTTCGCCCGGCTGGCGTCGACCTGGTCGACGACGGCGTCGACCGCCATCGTGCCGATCACGTCGAGCGGCTGCCGCCACGAGGTGATCCCGAACAGCTCCGTGTCGTACGGCCGGATGCCGTCGTAGCCCGTGACCGAGAAGTCCTGCGGCGCCGAGAGCCCGCGGCGCCGCAGTGCCTCGAGGACCCCGACGGCGTAGTGGTCGCTCGGCGCCATGATCGCCGACACCCCGCCCGCCGAGATCACGGCCGCGACGAACGAGTCGAGCGCGCGGGGGTCGTTGCCGTGGTCCTCGGCACGGATCCGCAGGACGTCGACCCCGCGGGACCGGAGCCGTCGGGCCATCGCGTCGGTCCGGGCCGACTGGGTGAGGGAGCCCGCGGCGCTGATCGTGAGCACCGCGACGCGCACGTGCCCGGCGTCGGCGACGTGGTCTGCGAGTGCTCGGCCGCCGCCGCGCTCGTCGCAGTAGACGCTGCTGACCGACGGGTCGCGCTCCGGACGTCCGGCGATCACCGTGGGGATGCGTCGGGCGAACGGCAGGACGTCCTCCACCGGCAGGGCGCCGCTGCAGACGATGAGCCCCTCGACCCGGAGCGACACGAGGGTCTCGAGCGCGCGGCGTTCCTCGGCGAGCGGGAACGACCCGGCGCCCGTCGCAGTGACCGCCCGGTAGCCGCGGGCCGCCGCCTGCAGCTGGAACGCCGTGAGCAGGTGCCCGTAGAACGGCGTCGCGGCGTCGCGGACGAACACCCCGACCGTGTGCGTGCGGTGGGCGGACATCCCGCGGGCGTTCGCGTTCGCGACGTACCCGAGCTCGACCGCGGCGCGCTTGACCCGCTCGACGGTCGCCGGCGCCACCCCGTACGCCCCGGCGAGCGCCCGGGACACGACGGACTTCGACACCCCGGCGAGCGCCGCCACGTCGTGGATGGTCGGCACGGCGTGCAGGCCGCTCACGTCGCACGCCGTCGGGTTCGGAGGGTCACACCCGTCACGCTAGTGGCGATCCCCGGTCGAGCGGGGCCGGGAGTGGTGAACAGTTCCCGTGGCTCAGGCCGAGGGGCCCCGGCCGGCCACGGTGCGCAGCCCGCGGAGGTACTGCCCGCCCGTCTCGACGGTGTCGATGCGGCCGAGGCGGTACCCCAGCGGCACGTCCCGCCAGGAGGCGTCCGGCCGTACCTCGTGCAGGTACACCCACCGCCGGGTCACCTCGTGGAGCAGCCCGATCCACAGCGCGTCGAGTCGCTGGTCCGTCTGTATCCCGATCAGCTCTCCCTCGGCGGCGATCGTGCGGAGGACGCCGGCGGTCGTGTCGAGGTCGATGCCCGCCGGGACCAGCGACGACGGTGGCCACTCTGGACGGAGCCGGGCGGCGCGTGCCGCGAACGTGGTGTCGCGCCTGACGCTGTGCACCTCACGCAACCGGATCGCGATCAGGCCGTCGAACGCGCCACCGTCGGCCAGCGGGGCCATCAGGACCCACTTCGCGCCGACGCGGAGCACGAAGCCGGAGTACCGGGACCCTCGCTCGGTGCGACGCACGACGCGCACCACGTGGTCTGCCCCGACGGCCTCGTCGAGCCGACGACGGATCTTCTTCGACTTCACGGGCTCACGGTACCGAGTGCGATGCCGTCGGCGGACCACGGCGGGGTAACGTTCCCGCATGACCACCCCGGGCGTGCAGTACGACGCCGTCCTGCTCGCCGGGGGTCGGGCGTCGCGGATGAGCGGCATCGACAAGACGGCCCTGGTCGCCGACGGCCTGGCACTGTCGGACCACGCGGTCGCCGCGGCAGCCAGGGCCCGCAGCGTCGTGCTCGTCGGGCTCCGGGAGGGCCGGACCGCGCCGGACGGGGTCGTCGTCACGCGCGAGGAACCGCCGTTCGGCGGACCGGTGGCCGGGATCGCCGCGGGGCTCGAGGCGGTCCCCGCGCCCGCGCCGTGGACGCTCGTGCTCGCGTGCGACCTCGTGCGGCCCGAGCGGGCGGTCGACGCGCTGCTGCGGTCGGCGGACGACACCGTCGACGCCGACGGCTTCGTCGCCGTGGACGAGGACGGGCGTCGGCAGCCACTCCTCGCCCTCTACCGGTCGTCCGCACTGCGTGACGCCGTCCGGGCGCTCGGCGACCCGACCGACGCTGCCGTGCGGCGACTGACCGCGGGGCTCCGGCTCGTCGAGGTGCCGCTGTCCGGCGGTCTCTGTGCGGACGTGGACGAACCGGCGGACGCCGCCCGGGTCACGGGGACGAGCGGGCTGCTTGACTGACCGCATGACCACAGACGACGTCCTCGCCGCATGGACCGCAGAGCTCGCCGAGGCGCTCGGGTTCCCCGAGGACTTCACGCTCGACCGCGACGTCGTGCTCGACCTCGCCCGGGACGCCGCGCACGGTGTCGCCCGGCCCGCCGCCCCGCTCACAACGTTCCTGGTCGGCTACGCCGCTGGGCTCCGGGGCGGCTCGCCGGCGGACGTGGAGGCCGCTGCGGCGACCGCGACCCGCGCCGCCCTCGCCCGCGGAGCCGACAGCAGCGGTACGGGCAGCGAACCGGGCACGCAACCGGGCACCGACGCGAGCACCGCTTCCGGCACCGACGCCGGCGCCCGGTGACGGCGGTCCTGCTCCCCTGGCAGGCCGCGCGCACCGAGGCGCACCGGCAGGGCGTCCGACTGACGGCGGACCTCGCGGCGTCCGGCCCCGGGTTCGGGTCGGATCCCCTGCGACTCGACCTCGCGGCGGCGATCGGCCGGACGCTCGTCGGGGACCTCGTCGCCCCGGGGGACGTCCCCGGCCACGACGGGGCCGCGATGGACGGGTGGGCGGTCGCGGGCGACGGGCCGTGGACGCTCGGCGCGGGCATCGTCGCGGGGGCCGTGCCGTCGACGGAAACCCTGGCCGCCGGGCACGCACGCCCGATCACGACCGGTGCACCGGTGCCGCCCGGGACGACCGCCGTGGTGCGCTCGGAGGACGCCGCGGTCGACGCCGACGGCCGGCTCGTCCGGCACACCCCCTCGGACCGCCGCCACGTCCGTCCCGCCGGCGAGGAGGTCGCCCGGCACAGCACGCTGTTCCCCGCGGGCACGGTGCTGACCCCGCCGCGGGCGGCCCTCGCGGCGGCGTCCGGCGTCGACGACGTGCTCGTCGCGCCGGCCCCGACGGCCCGGGTCGCGGTGCTCGGCGACGAGATCGTCGGCGCGGGCGTCCCACGCCCCGGCCAGGTCCGCGACGTGTTCACCCACACGCTGCCGACCGTGCTCCGGGCCTTCGGGGCCGACCCCGTCGCAGCCGAGCGCGTGTCCGACGACGCCGACGCCACCGCCCGCGTGCTCGACGGCGCGCAGGAGCGGATCGTCGTCACGACCGGCGGCACGGCGGGGTCCTCGACGGACCACGTCCGCGGCGCGCTCGCCCGGATCGGCGCCGAGCTGCTGATCGACCGGGTCGCCGTCCGCCCCGGTCGGCCGATGCTCCTCGCCCGTCGCGGGGCGACCGTCTACCTGTGCCTGCCGGGCAACCCGATGGCGGCGATGGTCGGGGCGGTGCTGCTCGGCGGCCCGCTCGTCGCCGGTGTGCTCGGACGCGCGCCGGAGCCGACGGGGTCCGTCCGACTGGCCGTCGACGTCCCGAACGAACGTCCGGGTGACCTCGTCCTCGCCTACCGGGACACCCCCGGGGGAGCCGTGCCGGCCGCCTACCAGACGTCGGCGATGCTCCGGGGCCTGGCCGACGCCGACGGGCTGATGGTCGTCGGGTCCGGGGGCCGCGTGGCGGGCGAGGCCGTGCCTCCCGTCCGGCTGCCGTGGACACGGTGACGCGACGACCGCAGCCTGTGGGCGACGACCCTGTGGAGAAGCGTGCGATCCCACCGCGAACCGCACCACGCTGGCGGGGTCACCGACTCGGGTGGTAGACCCGGACCATGAGCCGGATCACGGCGCGGAAGCGCGTCACCCGCATCACCGTCGCGACGTCCCGGTCGGTGCGTGACGACCTGCTCGCCGTCGAGGAACCGCTGGAGATCCGCGTCGGCGGGAACTCGCTCGCGATCACGATGCGGACGCCGGGCAACGACGTCGACCTGGCGGCGGGGTTCCTGGTGTCCGAGGGGGTCATCGCCCGGGGCGAGGACTTCGCCGCCGCGCGGTACTGCGCCGGCGCCACGGACGAGGGCCTGAACACCTACAACGTGCTGGACGTCACGCTCGCGGCGGGCGTCCCCGCCCCGGACCCCAGCCTGGAGCGGGCGTTCTACACGACGAGCTCCTGCGGGCTGTGCGGCAAGGCGAGCATCGACGCAGTCCGGACGACCTCGCAGCACGCGGTGCACCACGACGACCTGGTGCTCGACCCGGCGCTCCTCGCGACGTTCCCCGACCGGCTCCGGGCGGCGCAGGACGTGTTCGAGAAGACCGGAGGGCTGCACGCCGCGGCGCTGTTCGACGGGCGGAGCGGCGAGATGCTCGTCCTCCGCGAGGACGTCGGGCGCCACAACGCGGTCGACAAGGTCGTCGGGTGGGCGGTCAAGGAAGGCAGACTGCCCCTGAGCGGCACCGTCCTGATGGTGTCGGGCCGCGCGAGCTTCGAGTTGACACAGAAGGCGTCGATGGCGGGGATCCCGGTCCTGGCGGCGGTGTCGGCACCCTCGTCGCTCGCCGTCGACCTGGCGAAGGAGGTCGGCATCACGATCATCGGCTTCCTGCGCGGCCAGAGCATGGTCGTCTACAGCCGACCCGAGCGGATCGTCGAACCGGCGCTCGCGCCGGCCGACGCCGCGACCGCGGGAGCAGCAGCGCCCGCCACCCAGCAGTCCCAGCCTTCCGAACAGTCCGAGCAGTCCCGAGAGACAGTGAGCGCCCAGTGACCGAGCAGCCCCCGAAGGACGACGTGACCGACGCCGAGATGACGGTCGGCGAGCCCAAGGACTGGGCGGCCGGCGTCCCCGGCGTCCTGCACTCGATGGGCCCCGCGATCGAGCAGCTCGGGCTCGCGCGCACCGCCAAGCTCATGCTCTCCCTGAACCAGAAGGGCGGCTTCGACTGCATGAGCTGCGCCTGGCCGGACCCGGACAAGCGCAAGACGGCCGAGTTCTGCGAGAACGGCGGCAAGGCCGTGGTCTGGGAGGCGACGCCCGTGCTCGTCCCGCGGGAGTTCTGGGCCGAGCACTCCGTCGACGACCTCGCCGACAAGACCGAGTACTGGCTCGGCATGCAGGGCCGGCTGACCGAACCGGTGTGGAAGCCCGCCGGGAAGGACCACTACGAACCGGTCAGCTGGGAGCGGGCGTTCCGGATCATCGCCGACAAGCTGAACGGCCTCGACTCCCCCGACCAGGCGTCGTTCTACACCTCCGGGCGCACCTCGAACGAGGCGGCGTTCGTCTACCAGCTGTTCGTCCGGGCCTTCGGCACGAACAACCTGCCCGACTGCTCGAACATGTGCCACGAGTCCACCAGCCTGGCGATGGCCGAGACGGTCGGCATCGGGAAGTCGACCATCGCGTACGACGACTTCGAGCACACCGAGCTCATCATCGTGATGGGCCAGAACCCCGGCACGAACCACCCGCGCATGCTCACCGCACTCGAGGACGCCAAGCGCAACGGCGCCGAGATCGTCGCGGTGAACCCCCTGCCCGAGGCCGGCCTGCGCCGCTACAAGAACCCGCAGCGCGTCCGCGGCGTCGTCGGGCACGGCACCGAGATCGCCGACCAGTTCCTGCAGATCCGGCTCGGCGGCGACATGGCGCTGCTGCAGGCGATCGCGAAGCGCGTGGTCCTCGCCGAGCAGCGCACGCCCGGGTCCGTCGTGGACCACGCGTTCATCGAGAAGCACACGAGTGGGTACGACGCGTTCGTCGAGCACATCCTGCAGGTCGACGACGACGAGGTCGTCCGCGCCACCGGCCTGACGATCGAGGAGATCGACGAGCTCGCGGAGCGGTACCTGCGGTCCGAGCGCACGATCATCACGTGGGCGATGGGCATCACGCAGCACACCAAGGCCGTCGACACGATCAAGGAGATCATCAACCTCCTGCTCCTCCGCGGGAACATCGGCCGACCCGGCGCCGGCGCCTCGCCGATCCGCGGGCACAGCAACGTGCAGGGCGACCGGACGATGGGCATCTGGGAGCAGATGCCGGACTCGTTCCTCGACGCCCTGGCGAAGGAGTTCCACTTCGAGCCGCCCCGCGAGCACGGGGTCGACGCCCTCAAGGGCATCCACGCGATGCAGCGCGGCGACATCCGGTTCTGGATGGGCATGGGCGGCAACCTCGTCGCCGCGATCTCGGACAGCCAGCTCGCCGAGCAGGCGTTCCGCGGCACCGAGATGACCGTCCAGGTGTCCACGAAGCTCAACCGCTCGCACGCCGTCGTCGGACAGGAAGCCCTGATCCTGCCGACCATGGGCCGCACCGAGATCGACGTCCAGGCCGCCGGCCCGCAGTTCGTCTCGGTCGAGGACACCGTCTGCTCCGTGCACGGCAGCCACGGGCAGGTCCCGCCGGTCGCCCCCGGCCTGCTCTCCGAAGTCGCGATCGTGTGCGAGCTCGCGAAGGCCACCCTGGGCGACCGCGTCCCGGTCGACTGGCAGGCCATGCGGGACGACTACGACGTGATCCGCGACCACATCAGCCACGTCGTCCCCGGCTTCGAGGACTACTCCCGCCGCGCCGGCAGCAAGGAGGGCTTCGTGCTGCCGAACGGCCCGCGTGACTCACGGACGTTCGCGACGAAGACCGGCAAGGCGATGATCACGGTGAACGAGCTCGAGCACGTCGAGCGCCCCGAGGGCACGCTGCTGCTGCAGACCCTGCGCTCGCACGACCAGTACAACACGACGATCTACAGCCTGAACGACCGGTACCGCGGCATCAAGAAGGGCCGGCACGTCGTCTTCGTCAACCCCGACGACCTGGCCGAGCTCGGGCTGACCGACGGCGACCACGTCGACGTCGAGACGGTCTGGGACGACGACGTCGAGCGCGTGCTGCGGGACTACCGGGTCGTCGCGTACCCGAGTGCGCGCGGCTGCGCCGCCGCCTACTTCCCCGAGGCGAACGTGCTCGTGCCGTTGGACAGCGCGGCGAAGGGCAGCAACACCCCGGTGTCGAAGGCCGTCCCGGTGCGGCTGACACGGGTGGCGGTGCCCGCCGGCGTCTGACGCGCGTGCATCCGGCGTGCAGGTCTGGTCGCGACCAGGACCGGACTGGAGGCGCGTGGCGGGGCCGCCACGGTCCTCCCGTCCGTCCGCTGGTCGCGTCCGGGCCGTCAGCGACCGTCCCGCAGGTCCGGCAGGGTGCGTTCGGCGTAGGCGATCTCGTCGAAGACGGCCGTGCAGCCGTCGCCGGTGGGTGCCTGCGTGAGGAAGCCGACCGACAGGGGCGCGGAGCCGGACAGCAGGCGGAACGTGCGGACGAAGTCCCACGTCCGACCGTCCGACGAGGCGTGGAAGGCGAAGGCGCCGCCCACCCGTGCGACCCGGAGGTGGACGGCCGGCGCTTCGAGCAGCCTGCTGTTGCAGTCGTCCGACCAGTCGTTCGTGACGACGCTGACAACCATGTCATCACCCTGCGGGGAGTGCTCGTCGCAGAGCTTCGCCCAGTGGTCCGGATCCGCCCAGAGCGCGAGCGCGCCGGCGTCGAATGTCGTGCGCTCGCCCGGGACGCGGACCCGGGCCGACAGCACGAAGTCGCCGTCCGGCGCCGCGAACGCGAGCGCGGTGGCGCTGTGCTGCTGCGGGCCGCCGCCCGCGTCGTTCGTCCAGTCGACGCCGGGCGCGGACTCGAGCGTCAGCGCGCCGGTGCGGTCGTCGTACATGGCGACACCGTCGACGCCCGTCCAGGACAACGGCGGGAGGCCGGGCAGGTCCGGCGCAGCGGGGCTCATGGTCGCACGCTACCGGGCCGGACCGTCAGCGGTCGGTGACGGAGCGTCGCGCCAGGTCCGAGGCGAGCATCATGTCGGCGGCGTCGTCGACGAGCCGCTCGCCCTGCGCGCGCGGGATCCGCCCGGACACCACGAGCGCGGCGAGTCCCTGCATCGTGGCGGCGAAGAGCATCTTGAACGATTCGCGGGCGGCCTCGTCGGTGTCGGCGCCCCGGGGCCCCGCCGCTTGGTCGAGCAGGCCGAACAGTGCCCCGGCGGCCTCCCCGACGGCACCGGTGCGGGTGCTCGACTTCGCCTGGAACATCAGGTCCATCAGGGCGGCGTCGTCGACGGCGAAGTCGACGTAGGCGTGCGCGACGCGGCGGAAGCGGTCGGGCAGGTCCGTCGACGCCGTCATCGCCCGCTCGACCGCGGTCCGGAGGCGTTCGAAGCCGACCACCGCGAGGGCGTCGAGGAGCGCCTGGCGGTCGACGAAGTGGCTCCGCGGCGCACCGTGACTGACCCCGGCGCGGCGTGCGAGGTCCCGGAGCGACAGCCCCTCGACGCCCGAGTCGCGCAGGACCGCGACGGCCTCGTCCAGGAGCACCGCGCGGAGGTTCCCGTGGTGGAACGGCCGCTCGGTCATGTCGCCATCGTACCCAAACCAGGCATTGACTAGATAGTAGTCAGTGTCTAGATTGTGGACATGACCAACGGACGCTCCCTCCTCGTGCTCGGCGCCACCGGGCAGACCGGGCAACACCTCACCCGCCTCGCGCTCGAGCAGGGCCACCACGTGCGCGCCCTCGCCCGCACGCCCGCCAAGCTCGCGGTCCGGCACGAGCGGCTCGAGGTGGTCGCCGGCTTGATCACCGACGACCAACTCGACCTCGACCGACTGCTCGACGGGGTCGACGGCGTCGTCGCGATGCTCGGGGACCGGGTTGCCCAGCAGGACCGCCTGGTGAACACCGAGTTCGTGCAGCGCCTCGTGCCCGCGATGCGCCGCAGCGGCACACGGCGGTTCCTGTACCAGGCGGGCGGACTCAGTGCGGTGCCCGGGCGACGTCTGGCCCTGCCGCTCCGGATCGTCCGCCGCACGATCGCGAAGTCCTACGACGGGCAGCACCGGGACAACGAGGCCGTGATGCGGTACCTCGACGAGCAGGCCCGGGACCTGGAGTGGATGGTGCACCGGGCCGGCATCGGTTCGGACGGGCCGTCGCGCGGCGAGCTCCGCCGGTCGCGGCACTGGATCAGCATCGGGACGTTCGTCGACTGCGCCGCGTACGACCTCCGGATGCTCTGGGACGACGACGCCGTGCACACGTGGGACGGCAGCGCGTACGCCCGGGGGCGCTGAACCCGCGCCGGTCAGTCGCGTGGGGAACCGGGGGCGAGGTCGTAGGTCACCCACGGCGTCGCGGTGGCCACGGCGTCGTACACCCGTCGTGCCGCCGCGTTGTCCTGCGCGGTGATCCACCGCACCACGCTCGCCCCCTCGGCAGCCGCGACGGCGGCGGCCTCGTGCAGGAGTGCCGTCGCGACACCCGCTCCCCGGGCGGTCGGTGCGGTGAACAGGTCGTCGAGGTACAGCCCGATCGTGGCGGTCGACGGACGTGCGAAGCGCCGCAGGTTCGCCAGCCCGACCGGGCGGTCGTCGTCGTCCACGGCGACGAGCCCGAGCAGGCCGTGCTCGCCGCCGGACACCCATCGCCACGTCGCAGCGACGGCGTCGGGGTCGTCGGGCAGTCGGTAGAAGGCGCGGTACCCGGCGTACAGCTCCGCCCACGCCTGCTCGTCGGACGGTCGGACGGGTCGGACGCGCGGTGCCATCCCGTCAGCGTAGGGGTGGCGGTGTCGGGACGCTTGGATGTCGTCCTCCCGGTTGACGACCCGGGCCCGAGCGCCGACCTACCGTGGACCCGTCGCGCGACCGTGCGAGGAGGGGAGGCAGCCGTGCTGCAGAACATGAGTGGGGCGCACCTGCTGGTGATCGTCGTGATCCTGGCGCTCGACGTGGTGGCGCTCGTGCAGGTGTGGCGTGATCGTCGTCGGAGCGACGTCGTCAAGGCCGTGTGGACCGTCGTCATCCTGGCGGTGCCGGTCATCGGCGTCGTCGGCTGGGCGGTGAACTGGCTGCTCGGACGCGCCGCCGCCGCGCTCGACCGGTCCCGGTAGCGCGGTCGGCGGCGGTCGCCGTCGCCCGACCTCACGCGCCCAGCGACACCTCACGGGCAGCGGCGCGCGTGACCTGTCGCTCAGCGCGAAAGGTCACCGCGGCAGCAGACCAGCCGAGCGCCGACCAGCCGACCAGCCGAGCGCCGAGTGTCGCCGCCGCCCCGCCTCACACCGACGCCTGCGTCCCCCGCACCCGCCCCACGACGACGTCCACGATCCCGGCGAGCAGCGCCGCCCCCACGAACGCGAGCGACACCCCGAGCCCGAGCGGCAGCCCTTGCGCGTAGTCGCCCTTCGAGCTGGCGAGCGCCGAGTAGAACACACTGCCCACGGCCGCGATCCCGATGGCCGACCCGACCCGGGCACCGACCTGGATGAGCCCACCGGCCGAGCCGCCCTGCTGGACGGGGACCTCGGACAGCGTCAGGGTCTGGTTCGGCGAGATGGTCAGGCCGGAGCCGACACCGGCGACGAGCAGCGGCACCACGAGCCACCAGCCGAGCGACGGCCCGTAGTGGTTCGCGACCACCCAGATCACGCCGCCGAGCCCGAGCAGCACCAGGATCGTGCCGAACACGATGAGCTGCCGCCCGAACCGGGACACGACCCGACCGCCGATCGTCGACGCGACGCCGGACCCGATCGCGAACGGCACCGAGGACGCCCCCGCCAGCAGCGCCGAGTAGTGCAGGCCGGACTGCAGCGCGAGCGTCAGCACGAAGAACAGCGGGGTGAAGCCGGCGAAGTACACCGTCGCGAGCCCGACACCGAGCGAGAACGAACGGCGGCGGAACAGCCCGAGGTCGATCACGGGCTCCTTCGTCCGCGCGTACCGCCGTTCCCAGAGCACGAACAGCACGGCGAACACGACCGCGGCGACGACGAGCCACCACTTCGCGTTGCTCTTCCACTCCTCGGACTGCACGAACGGCAGCAGCAGCGCGACGACCGCGGCGCCGAGCAGGACGATGCCGACGGGGTCGAAGTCGTGCTTCCGCCCGCGCTCGGCCTTCGCGGTGGCGGGCAGGTAGCGGAAGGCCAGGAGGATCGTGATGAGTCCGACGGGCAGGTTCACGAAGAACACGAACCGCCAGCCGTTCTCGGTCCCGAACGCCGTGATGAGCAGCCCACCGACGAGCGGGCCGATCGCCGTGGCGATGCCGACCGTCGCTCCGAACAGGCCGAACGCGGTGCCGCGCTCCTTCCCGCGGAACAGCTGCTGGATGAGCGCGGTGACCTGCGGCGTGAGCAGACCACCAGCGAAGCCCTGCACCAGGCGCGCGATCACGAGCACGAGGCCGTTCGGCGCGAAGCCGCAGAGGGCACTCGCGAGCGTGAAGAGCGCGACGCCGACGATGAACATCCGTCGCCGGCCGGAAGCGTCGCCGAGCCGGCCTCCGGGCACGAGCAGCAGGCCGAACGCGAGCGCGTAGCCGGACAGGATCCACTGCACGGCCTCGGGCGAGGCACCGGGCAGGCCGCTCGAGATGGACTCCAGCGCGACGTTGACGATCGACACGTCGAGCAGCACGATCCCGCCGCCGAGCAGGCAGATGACGAGCGCCTTCCAGCGGTTCGGGTCCGGCTGGTAGTCGTCGCGACCGCCACCGCCGCCCGACGGGCGGGCGCGGTCCGGGGCGGTGTCCTTCGGGGCTTCCGGTGGGGTAGCCGTTGGTGCGGCGGTGGCGGCGTGGTGCGCGCCGTGGTGTGCGACGGAGGGAGCCGCATCGGGCTCGACGGGTTTGCGGTGTTCGGCTGCCATGACACGCCCACGCTAGGCTCCGGCCCCTGCGGGGTCCGGAGCGTGCGGTCCGCGGCTTGTCCCCCGTCCACGCGACCAGGCGACGGACTGGAGGCACGTGGCGGGCCCGCCACGGGCCTCCGGGCCGTCAGCGGGTCGCGTCCGCCAGCTCGGGGACGCGCACCGTCACGTGCGTGTCCACCGCGATCGCCAGCGCGGTGATCATCATCGACAACCCGACCGACGCGAGCGTGTCCGTCAGCCAGTGGTAGCCCAGGTACAGCCGGGTGACGACCTGCGCCGTGATCATCAGCGCCGCGAGCGCGAACAACAGGACCGTGACCCACCGACGGTGGGTCCGCGAGGCGACGAGGAACGCCCCGATCAGGAAGAAGTCGCTCGCCCCGAGCACGTGCCCGGACGGGAACGAGAACGTGTGGTCGGGCGCGAGCAGCATCAGCCCGACGGGCGGCCTCGGGTGCCGCACGATCGGCGCGAGCAGCTGCGCGGTGGCGACGCCGAGCACCATCCCGCACGCCAGCAGCAGCGCCCGCCACGCGTGCCGCGCGAGGAGCGCCCACACCACGGTGACCACGAGTACGATGATCGGCATCCCGACCGGCCCGAACACGGTCGCGAAGAACGCCGACACCCCGGTCAGGTCCCGGTCGCGGTGCGCGTCGAACCACTGCTCGACCGGTCGGTCCAGGTGCTGCACGCCGCTGTGGCCGAGCACCCCGACGAGCATCGCCGAGAACACGGCGGACCCGACGACGGCGAGCACGACGGCCCCGCGGAGCAGGACGGCCCGCTCGGTACGCCCGACGGTCCGGCGCTCCGGGGTGAACTTCGTGTGCCACCAGCCGGGTGCCTGCGTCGCGGCGGTCACCGTTCGACCCGGGCTGTGCGACGGCGGCGGACGAGGGCTCCGACGACGAGCGGGAGCACCGAGACGACGACCACGACGATCATCACCGCGTCGATGTGGTCCGCCACGAGCGGGACGCCACCGAGCAGGACCCCGGCGGTGACGAGCACCCCGACCCAGGCCACGGCGCCGACGACGTTCCAGGTGGCGAAGCGCCCGAGCGACATGCGCGCGGTGCCGGCGGCGAGCGGGACGTAGGTGCGGACCACCGGGACGAACCGGCCGAGCACGAGCGACGCGGCACCCCAGCGGGCGAAGAACGCCTCGGACTCGTGCAGCCGCGCGGGGGTGAGCAGCCGCGCGCCGGGGCGGAACAGCCGCCGGCCGACACGCGCGCCGAGGGCGTACCCGACGAAGTCGCCCACGACGGCGGCGGTCACGGCGACGAGCGCGACCTCGCCGGGTGTGACCCCGAGCGTGGCGCTGAGGATCGCGGCGGTGACGAGCAGCGAGTCCCCGGGCAGGAACGGGAACAGGACGCCGGACTCCACGACGACGAGGAGTGCGATCCCGGCCAGGACCCACGGCCCGAAGGCGTGCAGGACCGAGGCGGCGTCGAACAGGTGCAGGGCGGCAGGGGTCACTGGGCGGTCCTCCAGGCGGGGTCGGTGGGCGGGTCGGACGGGGCTCGACGGGCACTCCGGCCGAGCACGCTGCGCACGGCGTCGCCGAGGCTGCGGTGGTGCCGCCACTCGCGCACGGTGAGCGCGACGATGACGACGTCGAACAGGGTCAGGAGTGCGAGCCCGACGCCGGGGTGCTGCACGAACTCGACGCCCTGCCAGACCACGAAGCCGCCGAGTGCCGCGATCGCCCACGGGTACAGCCGTCGTGACCCGCGGAAGATCGCGGCGACGATGCCGAGCTTCACCAGGCCGTGCACGACCAGGTACACCGCGGCGAACAGCGTCGCGTCCGCGCTCAGCGCCGCGACCCCGTGGCGGACGAGGTGCGCGACCGGGTCGCCCGGGTCCTCGCGGAGCTCGCCGGCGGTCAGGAGCCGCGCGACCGCCTCGACCTGCGCCGGCCGGAGCACGAGCAGCGGCAGGCCGACGAGGAGCTCGACGAGCCCGTCGACCGCCTTGAGCGCGAAGCCGACCAGGAAGACCAGGTCGAACCAGCGCTCGCGGGTCCGTGGTGTGGTGCGCATGGCACCAGCGTCGGACCGGGTCTCCCAGGAACGGCCAAGGCTGACGATCCGTGCAGCCTTGCTGCTTTCTGGGGCGATCCGCTCCACGCTGTCGGACGAGGAGGCGTCATGGGCGTGTGGATCGGTGTGGCAGCGGCGGGGATCGCGGTCCTCGGTGTGGTGAGTGCGGGGGCCGCCCTGCTCGCGGTGGCGGTCGAGGCGGAGCGCGAGGGGCTGCTCGACCCCGAGTGACGAGGGTGCCGGGCACCGGGCGCAGGGCTCCGCGGACGCGCGGGCCCCGTCCGCTCCGCGTCAGGCCGGGGTGCCGAGCCGGTAGCCCTTGCCCCGCACGGTCGCGATGAGGTCCCGCTCGGTCTTCTTCCGGAGGTAGTGCACGTACGTGTCGACCGTCCCGAGCTGCTCGCCGTGCTCGAACACCGCGGACAGCAGCTGCTCGCGCGAGAACACCCGGTCCGGCTCCGCCGCGAGCACCGCGAGCAGGTCGGACTCCCGGTCGGTCAGGGCCACCCGGCCGCTGTAGGGCGAGTGCACGGTGTGGTCGTCCGGCCGGAACGACCAGCCCCCGATCTCGAACGAGGGCCCGAGGTCCACCGGCGCGCGGGTGAGCGCCCGGAGTCGGGCGTTCAGCTCGTCGAAGTCGAACGGCTTCACCAGGTAGTCGTTCGCGCCGGCGTCGAGCCCGGACACCCGGTCGTGCACCTCGCCGAGCGCGGTGAGCACGAGCGCCGGGGTGGCGACCCGGAAGCGCCGGAGCTCCCGGACCACGTCCAGGCCGTCGCCGTCCGGCAGGCGACGGTCGACCACGAGCACGTCGAACAGCCGGTGCAGCGCGGCCTCGAGCGCGTCCACCCGCGTTGTGACGAGTTCGACCTCCCACGACGCCGACAGCACGTCCCGCACGATCGGCCCGAGGCGCGGGTCGTCCTCGACGAGCAGGACCCGTCCGCCGCCGCTCATCCGCGCCGCCGCCGTCCGGTCACACCGGCGAGCGGCAGGGTCAGCGCGAACACGGTGCCGGACGGACCCGTGCGCTCCACCCGCACGTCGCCGCCCGCGCGGACGGCGACGTCCTTCACCAGCGCGAGTCCGATGCCGTTGCTCGTCCGGGTCGGCCCGCCGGTGGCCGGGGCGTCGCCGTGGGCGAACCGGTCGAACACCCGCCGCGGCGCGATCCCGGTGATGCCCTGCCCCTCGTCGCGGACCCGGATCACCACGCGGTCGCCGACGACCTCGTTCTCCACCCACACCGCGCCGCCCGTCGGACTGTGCCCGACCGCGTTGTCGACGAGCGCGACGAGGCACCGCCGGAGCTGCGTGGGCGTGACGGCCAGGACGCCCTCGCCCGGGGTGACCACGAGGTGCACCTGCCGGTCGCGGGCCAGGACCGCCATGTCGTTCGCCGCCGCCGCGAGACCGGCGTCGAGTTCCGCCACGGCGGCTTCGTCGGTCCGGCCGGCCGCGGTGGCGAGCAAGTCCTCGACGACCTCGGCGAGGGCGCGGGTGTCCGTGCGGAGCTCGTCCGCGACCGTGCGCTCGGAGCTCGCGGCGGGGAGCATCGCCTGGAGCTGCTGCACCCGGGCGCTCAGCACCGTCAGCGGCGTCCGCAGCTCGTGGCTCGCGTCCGCCACGAACGTCCGCTGCAGCCGGTACGCCTCGGCGAGCGGCCGGACCGCACGTGCGGCGATGAGCCAGGTCGCCACACCCGCGAGCACGACGGCCGCACCGCCGACGACCAGGACCGCGATGAGCAGGTCGACGGTGTCCAGGTAGACGTGGACGTCCTCGGCCCCGTGCCGCTCGAGCTGCTGCGCGGGGGTGAGCTGCCACGCCACGTAGGCCACGACGAGCGCGACGACGGACACCACGAGCGCCGCGGAGACGACCGCGACCCGCAGGCCGATGCGCACGGCGGACCGTCGGTACTCGCGGCGGTCGGGGTCCTGGTCGGAGCCGAGGCCGACCGCCGTGCCGATCCGGGTCAGCCAGGGCTTCACGAAGCGTCCTCCTCGTCCGCGCGGTGGCGCCCAGTCTGCTCCCCCACGACCGCCGCGCGCTCGTCCGGCGTCCGGAAGCGCTCGACGCGGGCTGCTCCGCGCTGCACCACCCGCGTCAGCACCAGGTCGACCCAGACGATCCGGGCGACCGGCGCCACCGCGAGCGCCCACGCCACCGACGCGACGACGTCCGTCGGCCAGTGCACCCCGTCCACGGCGAGCGCCGTCGCCACGACCAGCACGACGACCCCGCCGAGCACCGCGAGCACCCGGCGGCGGGGACCTGCCGGCACGAGCATCAGTCCGGCGAGCACGAGCGCCACCACGAAGACGGTGTGCCCGCTCGGGAACGACGCGTCGGGCTGCACGGGGACGAACGGGTGCGGCAGCAGGGACCCGTCGGGTCGCGGCCGCCCGACGACCACCTTGAGCAGGTCGGACGGGATCCACGTCAGCGCGACGACGCCGGCGAACGCCGCCGCCGTCACCAGGCGGCGGGTCCGAGCCCACACGAGCCCGGTCAGGACGACGGTCAGGAGCACCGCCGGCACCGGCTCGAACAGGGTGTACACCGCTGAGCCGACCGCGCCGAGGACCCCGACGTGCAGGCTGTTGAGCGCTCGGGCGAGGCCGGCGTCCACCGGGTGCGCACGGAGGACGAAGCCGACGCCCACGAGGAGCACGACGACGACCACCGCCCGCTCGACGATGCGACGCCGGGTCGGACGGGCTGGGGACACGGGCAGTGGGGTGGTCACTCGGACATCCGACGGCAGATGCCCCAAGAAACGTCGAAGAAGCGTGACGATCCGGGCGCTCGACTCGTCCCAGCAGTGTCATGAGTGCGATCAGGACCTCACGCGACCCCCGGACCGACCGAACCGACCGGACCACGGGACCGTGCCAGAGCACCTTCGACCGCTGGCGGTGTCAGCGGGAGGTGGGTCACGACGGCCTGCACTGCGCGGGCGGCGGTGGCGACACCGCGACGTGGAGCGACGCCCTGTCGGGCCGCGACCTACGAGCCCTCCGAGGCGCGCGTCAGGGTCGGTAGTCGCGCCGCCGCTGGTGGTCGCTCTCGTTGTCCGCGAGCCACCTCGCCGCATCCGGCGGCACGCCGGGCCCGCCGTGGTTCGCGTCGAGTCCTCGCCCGACTGCACCCAGCACCCCGACCAGCCAGTTGATGAAGCGCATCGCGACCCCCTTGCACCGACCGTACCGGCCATCTGCACCCACCGCACCCGTCGGCCGGCGGTGATCCGTGCCTCCGGTCCGGGATGGAGGCACGGTGCGGGCCCGACGCGCACGTCACGCAGGCGGCCTGGTCGCGTCAGCCGACCCAGTGGACGTCGGCCTGGTCGCGCGGCGCGAAGCGCGCGACGAAGTCGCGTTCGTTCGGCACCCAGACCTCGCGCCAGAGCGTGTCATGACTGCGGCCGAGGGCCGCGTCGCGGGCAGTACCACGCGCGACGGCGAGCTCCAGGTCGACGTCGCACCAGACAGCAAGGTCGATGGACGACAGCGCCTCTGGGTGGAAGAGACCGATCAGGTCGACCACGATCACCTCCGCCCGAGGCAGCGCCTCCTCGGGACCGAGCGCCCGCGTCGACCAGTCGTAGCGCCGGAAGGACCCGGGGCGCGCGGATCGGTGCGGCTCGAGGACCGTCTTGACGAGTCGCCGGCGCTCCACACCTTCCCAATCGCTCGAGCGTCGGTGGGACCGCGCCGGATCGAGGAAGTCGTCCCCGCGGATCCGGACCGCGCCGGGCAGCGCCGAGACCACTGAGCGAGCCAAGGTGGACTTGCCGGCGCCGCAGAACCCGGAGATGCCGACGACGATCGGGCGTCCGGCGTCGTCCGGCGCCTGGTGCACCCGATCGACCAACGCTGCGAGATCCACGGAATCAGCCTAGTGAGACGGGCCAGCGCACGGTGGCGCTCGTCATCCGCGCGCTGCCCTACGCTGCTCGCATGGGGGCACGGATGGCGCGACGCGCGGGACCGCGGAACGGGGTGCTGCGGTTCCTCCGGGACATGGTGGTGATCCTGCTCGCAGCCCTGCTCGCGTCGTTCCTCGTCAAGACCTTCGTCATCCGCAGCTTCTCGATCCCGTCCGGTTCGATGACGAACACCCTGCAGGTGGGCGATCACGTCGTCGTGAACGAACTCGCCGGCCTGCACCGGGGCGACGTCGTCGTCTTCCGGGACGCCGACGGGTGGCTCGACGTCCCGGGTTCCCCCGAACAGGTCGCCGCGCGGACGCCGACGCTCCTCGGCCGGACGCTCAGCACGGTCGGCTTCGGGCCGGACACCGACGGCCACCTGATCAAGCGGCTCATCGGACTGCCGGGCGACCACGTCGAGTGCTGCGACGCGCAGGGGCGGATGTCGGTGAACGGCGTCCCGCTCGTCGAGCCGTACGTCCTCGCACCCGAGGGCGACCCCGCGTCGGGTGTCCCGTTCGACGTCACGGTTCCCGCCGGACGGCTGTGGGTGATGGGCGACAACCGGTACGGCTCGGCCGACTCGCGCTTCCACCAGGACCTGCCCTCGAAGGGGTTCATCCGGGAGTCCGACGTCGTCGGGCGGGCCGTGGTCGTGACGTGGCCGGTCGCCCGGTGGTCGTGGCTCGACGACCACCCCGAGGTGTTCGCCGGTGTCGGGCGCGAGGAGCAGGGCGGGTAGACACCCTGGCCACCGGCGGAGCGTAGGCAACGTGCAGACTGGGCCGATGGACCCGTGCCCGTTCTGCCGCATCATCGAGGGCTCCGCACCCGCCGTCTGGGTCGAACGCGAGGAGCACGCCGTCGCCTTCGCTCCCCTGCCCGACTCGTCGCTCGCACCCGGGCACACCCTCGTCGTCCCGGTCGAGCACACCCGGGACCTGCTCAGCGCCGGGCCGGTCGCCCTCGCCGCGACGACGGCGCTCGCGCAGCGGGTCGCCCGGGCGATGCGCGGCGCCCTCGGGGCCACGGGCACGGTGCTGCTGCAGGCCTCCGGAGCGGATGCCGGCCAGAGCGTCGCGCACCTCCACGTCCACGTGGTCCCCTGCTGGCCGGACGACGGCACGACCCACTGGCCCTCGCCGCCGTCGGCCCACCGGTTCGACGGGGACCCGCACGCGGCCCTCGCCGAGATGTTCGAGTAGCCGGGGTCCGCGTCCCGGGGCTTCGCTGCCCAGGGCCGTCGAGTGAGCAGACGAAGTCGGGTGCGCTCGGGCGACCCGACGTCTGCTGCTCCATCGACGGCCGCTCGGCGCCCGCGCGGCCGTACGATCGGTCCGTGTCCCGCTCCGGCAAGCCCTTCGCGCAGTTCGCCACGCGGCTGCCCGACGGCCGCACCGTGGTGGAGGTGACCGTGTTCGACCCGTTCATCGTCTCCGTCGTGCTCGTCGCGGACGGCAAGCGGGACGCGCTGGACCGTGTCCGGGCGCTCGGCGGCCGGGACGTCCACGTGTCGAAGCGCTTCCAGCCGAGCGGCGGCGCCGTCGAGGCACTCCTGCGCGGCGGGGAGGACGGGGTGTTCGCCCCGGAGCCGGTGGACGGCTCGTGGCTGCCCCTGTCGGAGCTGCCGGCGTTCCTCGACGGGACCAGCCCCTGGCTCGTCCGGTACGACACGAGCGCGTTCAACCGCTCGTTCGTGGTTCCTCCGCCCGTCGAGTGCGCAGACGACGTCGGGTGTGCTCGGGCGACCCGACGTCTTCTGCTCCATCGACGGCCAGGCCAGGCCCGGCCCGGCCCCGGCGCCCGGCCCCGGCGCCCGGCCCCGGCGACGAGACGCCGCTCACCCTGCGCGAGACCTCAGCACATCCGCCGGACCCCGCCAGCCGGTCCGGAGCACCGTGGGGGGGCACCACGACCCCGCCCCACCAGGAGGAACCATGCTGCTCGAGGGCAAGACCATCGTCGTCACCGGCGGCAACAGCGGCATCGGCGAGCAGATCTGCCTCGCCGCCGCAGCCGAGGGCGCGAACATCGTCATCGACTACGTCGCCCACCCCGAGGAGACCGAGTCCCTGATCGACCGCATCGAGCACGCGGGCGGCCACGCGGTCGGCGTCGACGCGGACATCACCCACGCCGACGACCTGCACCGGATGGTCCAGAAGGCCGTCGACGCCTTCGGCTCGCTCGACGTCCTCGTGAACAACGCCGGGATCGAGGACCGGAAGTCGCTGCTCGAGGAGACCGAGGACGGCTACGACAAGGTCATGTCCGTGAACATGAAGAGCGCGTTCTTCGGCACCCAGGCGGCCGCGAAGCAGTTCATCGCGCAGGGCAACGGCGGCCTCGTCCTGAACATCTCGAGCGTCCACGAGGACTGGCCGATGCCCGGCAACCTGGCGTACTGCGTCGCCAAGGGCGGCATGCGCATGCTCGCCCGGAGCGGCGGCGTCGAGCTCGGCCCGCACGGCGTCCGGATCGTGAACATCGCCCCCGGCGCCGTCGACACCCCGATCAACACGGCGACGACCTCGGACCCCGACGAGCTCAAGCAGCTCGACGACGCCATCCCGCTCGGTCGACCCGCGAAGCCGCACGAGATCGCCGAGGTGGTCGTCTTCCTCGCCTCCGGCAAGGCCGCCTACATGACGAGCACCACCGTCACGATCGACGGCGGCATCTCGCAGGGCAGCGTCGGTCTGTAGACGGGACCGCACGACGGACGGGAGGATCGTGGCGGCGCCGCCACGATCCTCCCGTCCGTCCCGTGGCGCGTCAGCGCCGATGTCGGGTCAGCGCAACCAGCGGTACTCGTACTCGGGCCGACCCGGCCCGCGGTGCCGCACGTCCTTGTCGACCTGGCCGGCGGCGATCAGGTGCTCGAGGTATCGCCGCGCGGTGACGCGCGAGGTCCCCGTGGCCTGCGCGACCTCGGTGGCGGACGTGCCCCCGTCGGTGCCGATCAGCACGGACCGGACCGTCTCGAGCGTCTCCGGGGCGATGCCCTTCTCCGACTCGGCCGGCGCCGCCGGTCGCAGTTTCCCGAGCCGCGCGTCGATGTCCGCCTGCGTGAGCGACCGCCGGTCCTCGAAGCCCCGGCGGTACTCCCGGTACGTCGTGAGCCGGTCCGCGAAGGTGCGGAAGCTGAACGGCTTGACGAGGTACTGGACGATCCCGAGCGCGATCGCGTTCCGCACGCCCCGGACGTCGTTCGCGGCGGTGACGGCGATGACGTCGACGGCGGAGCCGGCGGTGCGCAGCGCGCGGACGAGCTGGAGGCCGTGCGCGTCGGGCAGGTTGAAGTCGAGCAGCACCAGGTCCGGCTTCGCGGCGGCGACCGCGGCGAGCATCTCCCGACCGGTGGCGGCGGAAGCGACGACGGTGAAGCCGTCGACGCGGCCGACGTACGCGGCGTGGGCCTCGGCGGTGAGCGGCTCGTCCTCGACGATCAGGACGCGGATCACGTCCGTCACGCGGGCACCTGCCGCGGCTCGAGGTCGACCACGAAGGTGCTGCCGGTCGGGCCGGTGTCGACGGTCATCGTCCCGCCGATGTCGGCGAGGGCCGAGCGGACGAGGTCGAGTCCGATGCCACGCCCCTCCGGCCCGGACGGCTTCGTCGACCAGCCCCGCTCGGCGGCGGCGGTGACGTCGGCGATCCCGGGGCCGTTGTCCGCGACGACGATGCGGGTGCGTCCGTCGTCCTGCGTCGTGACGGTGACGGCGACCCGCGGACCGCTGGGCCCGCCGGTGTGCTCGGCCACCGCGTCGACGGCGTTGTCGACGAGGTTCCCGAGCACCGTGATGACGTCGCTCGCCGGCGCTGCCACCGGAGCGTGCAGGCCGTCGGTGTCGGCCACGAGCACGACCCCGCGCTCGTGGGCCTGCGCGCGCTTGGCGTGCAGGACGGCGGCGAGCACCTCCGGGGTCACGACCAGGGGGCCGTCGTCGGGGTGCCCTCGCGGATCTGGGGCTTCCACCCCTTGCCGGTCGATCCGGTGCCGATCGATCTCGTCGGACGCGAACCGGATCGCCTCGTCGACCCGCCCGAGCTCGAGCAGCGCCACGACGGTGTGCAGCCGGTTCGCGAACTCGTGCGTCTGCGAGCGGAGCGCCCCGGTCAGCGTCCGCGTCGCCGCGAGCTCGCCGGACAGGTGCAGCAGCTCGGTCTGGTCGCGGATCGTCGCGACCGTGCCGATCGGCTTCGCGGAGCCCCGCGGGAACGCCAGCTCCTGGTTCACGACGAGCACCCGGTCCGCCGTCACGTGGGTCTCGTCGACGGCGCGGTCCCCCGACGCCAGCAGTGTGCGGAGTCCGTCCGGGACGTCGAGCGCGGCGAGCGGGATCGGCACCTGGCGCTCGGCGGGCGGGGGCAGGTGCAGGAGCTCGGCGGCGCGGTCGTTGTGCAGGACGACGGCCCCGCTCCGGTCGATCACGACGAGTCCCTCGTGCACCGAGTGGAGCACGCCCTCGTACGAGGCGAAGACCCGCGCGAGCTCCTCGGGCCCGCGGCCGGCGGTGACCCGGCCGAGGTACCGGCTGAGCAGCCACGAGAACAGCGCGGACACGGCCACGACGGCCAGGGCCAGCGCCACGACGGACCCGAGCCGCGGGACGAGCGCGGTGGAGATGTTCGCGACGGTGACGCCCGCGGCGACGAGCCCGACGACCTTCCCGTCCTGGTCGGTGATCGGCGTGACGGCCCGGACGGAGGGGCCGAGCGTCCCGGCGAACGTCTCCGTGAAGGTCTGCCCGTCCAGCGCCGGGGCGATCGTCCCGCGGAACGGCCGACCGATCTCGGCACGGTCCGGGTGCGTCCACCGGGTGCGGTCCGGCGCCATGATCGTGATGAAGTCCGTGTGCGTGCGCCGCATCAGGTCGAGTGCGTACGGCTCGAGCCGCGCCGAGGGATCGGCGGTCGCCGCCTGCTCGACCACGAACGGGTTCCGGGCGATCGAGACGGCGAGCGCGGTGCTCTTCTCGGCGGCGTCGGCCTGCAGGTCCGCCCGCGCCGATGCCCAGCTCCACGCGCCGCCCACCGCGACGCCGACCACGACGAACAGCAGCTGCAGCGCGAAGAGCCGTCTGGCGATGCTCCACCGTCTCGGTGCCACGGTCCGACCCTCCTCGCCTCGTCGCGGGACCACCATTCTGCGACACCGCACGGCGGTGTGGGGGCATCCGTGAACGCAATGAACGCAAGTCACGCCCGGCCCACGGTCCGCGGCAGGGTGGGCCCGTCCCCCCGGGGAACGAGCCGACCGAGGTGACGACGCCCCGGTCCTGACGACAAGGAAGTCTCATGGCATCGACGCACTCGTCCACCGCACGCCCCGTCCGGCGGCGCGGGCTGGACCGTTCGCACTGGCTCTACATCGCGGTCATCGTGGCCGTGCTCGCCGGCATCGTGGTCGGGCTCACCGCCCCGACGTTCGCGGTCGGCCTCAAGCCCATCGGGGACGGCTTCATCGCCCTCATCAAGATGATGATCGCCCCCGTCATCTTCTGCACGATCGTCCTCGGCGTCGGCTCGATCGCCAAGGCGGCGACGGTCGGCAAGGTCGGTGGGCTCGCGCTCGGGTACTTCATCGCGATGTCCACGTTCGCCCTCGCGATCGGCCTGGTGGTCGGCAACCTGATCCACCCCGGCGACCACCTCGACATGTCCACCGCGAAGTACGACCCGCCGTCGGGCTCGACAGAGGACGCGTCGTCGACGTCCGGGTTCCTGCTCGGGATCATCCCCGCGACCCTGGTGTCGTCGCTCACGAGCGGCAGCATCCTGCAGACGCTCTTCGTCGCCCTGCTCGTCGGCTTCGCGCTCCAGGCGATGGGCGAGAAGGGCGCGCCGATCCTGACCGGGATCCGGCATCTGCAGGCCCTGGTGTTCCGCATCCTCGCGATGGTGATGTGGGTCGCGCCGGTCGGCGCCTTCGGAGCGATCGCCGCGGTCGTCGGTGCCACCGGTGTCGCGGCGCTCGTCGCGCTCGGCACGCTCATGGTCGCCTTCTACATCACCTGCATCGTCTTCGTCGTCGGGGTGCTCGGGCTCCTGCTCCGGCTCGTCACCGGCGTCAACATCTTCCGGCTCATGAAGTACCTCGGCCGCGAGTACCTGCTCATCGTGTCGACGTCCTCGAGCGAGGTCAGCCTGCCCCGCCTCATCGCGAAGATGGAGCACCTCGGCGTCTCGAAGCCCGTCGTCGGCGTCACCGTGCCGACCGGCTACTCGTTCAACCTCGACGGCACGGCCATCTACCTGACGATGTCGTCGCTGTTCATCGCGAACGCCCTCGGCACCCCGCTGAACATCCCGGAGCAGATCTCGCTCCTGGTCTTCATGATCATCGCCTCGAAGGGCGCGGCGGGCGTCACCGGCGCCGGCCTCGCGACCCTCGCCGGCGGTCTCCAGGCGCACCGTCCCGACCTGGTGAACGGCGTCGGGCTGATCGTCGGCATCGACCGGTTCATGTCCGAGGCCCGCGCCCTGACGAACTTCACCGGCAACGCCGTCGCGACCGTCCTGGTCGGAACCTGGACGCGCCAGATCGACAAGGAGCAGGTCGAGCGGGTGCTGTCCGGTGCCGCGCCGTTCGACGAGCGGACCATGTCCGCCGACGAGCACGGCGCACCGGCCGCGGCCCCGTCGGACCAGCAGGAGCGCATCTCGACCGAGGCCGTCCGCACCATCGTCCAGCCCGAGCGCCAGGCCGCCACCCGCCGGTAGTCCCCCCGACACGAGGAGATCGACGATGATCACGAACCCCAACCACACGACGCCCGCCCCCGCCACCGTCCCCGGTTCACCCCGTGTCGCCCTGGAGGCGTGGGTCGCCCGGGTCGCGTCCCTCACCTGCCCCGATGCCGTCGTCTGGTGCGACGGGTCACCGGACGAGACCGCTCGCCTCACGCAGCAGCTCGTCGACGAGGGCAAGCTGATTGCCCTCGACCCGGAGCGTCGACCGAACAGCTACCTCGCCCGCTCGGCGCCCGACGACGTCGCCCGGGTCGAGGGTCGGACCTTCACGTGCTCCCGCACCCCGGAGGACGCCGGCCCGACGAACCTCTGGCGGGACCCGGACGCCATGCGTGCGGAGCTGGACGGCCTGTTCGCCGGGAGCATGCGCGGCCGGACGATGTACGTCGTGCCGTTCTCGATGGGTCCGGTGGGCGGTCCCATCTCGCAGCTCGGGGTCGAGGTCACCGACTCGGCGTACGTCGTGCTCAGCATGGGCAAGACCACGCGCCTCGGGCCGGAGGTGCTCCGCGCGATCGGGGCCGGCGTGCCGTGGGTCGCGACCGTGCACAGCGTCGGGATGCCCCTGCGCGACGAGGCCGGCAGCGAGCGGCCGGACGTGGCGTGGCCCTGCGCCGGGACGAAGTACATCGTGCAGTTCCCCGAGACGCGGGAGGTCTGGTCGTACGGCTCGGGCTACGGCGGCAACGCGCTGCTCGCGAAGAAGTGCTTCGCGCTCCGGATCGCGTCGGTGATGGGCCGCGACGAGGGCTGGCTCGCCGAGCACATGCTCCTCATCCGGTTGACCTCGCCGGAGGGCCGGGCGTTCCACGTCGCAGCGGCGTTCCCGTCGGCCTGCGGCAAGACGAACCTCGCGATGCTCCAGCCCGCGCTGCCCGGGTGGTCCGTCGAGACCATCGGCGACGACATCGCCTGGCTGCGCCCGGCTCCCGACGGCCGGCTCCACGCGATCAACCCCGAGGCGGGACTGTTCGGCGTCGCACCCGGTACCGGCGCCGACACGAACCCGGTCGCCGTCGAGACGATCGCCGCCGACACGATCTTCACGAACGTCGCCCTGACCGACGACGGCGACGTCTGGTGGGAGGGTCTGACGCCGGAGCCGCCCGCGCACCTCGTCGACTGGACGGGTGCGGACTGGACCCCGGCCAGCGGGACCCCGGCCGCGCACCCGAACGCCCGGTTCACCGTCGCGCTCGACCGCTGCCCGTCGCTCGCGGCCGACGTCGACGCAAGCGTGCCGATCGACGCCGTCGTGTTCGGCGGCCGACGCTCGACGAACGTGCCGCTCGTGGCCCAGGCGCCGACGTGGGCCGAGGGCGTGTTCATGGGCGCGACCGTGTCGTCCGAGCGCACCGCCGCGGCCGAGGGGACGGTCGGCGAGCTCCGCCGCGACCCGTTCGCGATGCTGCCGTTCTGCGGCTACGACATGGCCGAGCACTGGTCGCACTGGCTCGACATCGGCGAGCAGCTCGGCGCCGGGGCCCCCGCGGTCTTCCAGGTGAACTGGTTCCGCAAGGACCAGGACGGCAGCTTCCTGTGGCCGGGCTTCCGC
Organism: Curtobacterium sp. AG1037; assembly: GCF_003349855.1. Classification (NCBI taxonomy): domain Bacteria; kingdom Bacillati; phylum Actinomycetota; class Actinomycetes; order Micrococcales; family Microbacteriaceae; genus Curtobacterium; species Curtobacterium sp. AG1037. The sequence goes on from NZ_QQAO01000013.1 coordinate 73,487, forward strand.
GAGAACGCCCGCGTGCTGGAGTGGATCGCCCGCCGGGTCGAGGGCGCCGTCCCCGCGGTCGAGAGCCCGGTCGGCCTGCTCCCCGACGTCGCGGACCTCGACGTGCGGGGGCTCGCGATCTCGGACGCGCAGCTCGACGCCCTGTTCGCCGTCGACCCGGACTCGTGGCTCGAGGAGTGCCGCCGCACCGAGGAGTTCCTCGACGAGTTCGCCGGCCGCTCCCCCGCGGTCTTCACCGCCGTCCTCGACGAGCGGCGGGCAGCCCTGCACGCCGCCGCGGCCGCCCCTGCCCGCACCCCGCAGGTCGTCTGATGGCGACCTCGCCCAGCACCACACCCGGCGCGCAGCCCAGCGCGCCGCCGTCCGCGGCGGACCGCGCACGACTGCAGCGCGCCTGGACCGACAAGCTCGCCGCCGCCGAGGCGATGGTCCCCCTCATCGGACGCCTGTACCGCCGGGACGACGTCGTCACCTCGGTGTACGGCCGGCCCCTCGTCGGCGAGTCCCCGATCGGGATCGTCAAGGCGCACCGCTCCACGCGCCGGGTCGACGAGACCGAGCTCCCCGTGACCGAGAGCCTGGCGATCCTCACCGAGCTCGACGCCATGACCCTGTCCTCGGCGTCCGTCGACCTCGCCGACCTCGCCGCCCGCCACCGTGCCGATCCGCTCGGCACGCCGCTCCGCGAGTTCCTCGAGGACGAACTCTTCCTCGCCCGCGGCGCCGCACCGCGCGACGGCCCCGACGGTCCCCGCCCCGCCCCGCGCGACGTCGTCCTGTACGGCTTCGGTCGGATCGGCCGGATGCTCGCCCGGATCCTGCTCGAACGCGCCGGCGAGCACGCGCCCCTCGCGCTCCGCGCCGTGGTCGTCCGTCGCCGTGGTCCCGACGACCTGGTGAAGCGCGCGAGCCTGCTCCGCCGGGACTCGATCCACGGCCCGTTCGCCGGCACCGTCACGGTGGACCCCGAGCACGACACGATCACCGCGAACGGCACGCTGATCCAGTTCCTCTCGGCGGACGCCCCGAGCGCGGTCGACTACCGCGCCCACGGCATCGAGGACGCGATCGTCGTCGACAGCACCGGCCGCTGGCGGGACGCCGAGGGTCTCGAGCAGCACCTGCTCGCCCCCGGAGCCGCCCGGGTGCTCCTCACCGCGCCGGGCACGGGCGGGGTGCCGAACGTCGTGCACGGCATCAACCACGAGCAGGTCGGTGACGCCCCGGTCGTCAGCGCGGCCTCGTGCACGACGAACGCGATCGTCCCCGTCCTCAAGGCGGTGTCCGACGCGTACGGCGTCGTGCACGGCCACGTCGAGACCGTGCACTCGGCGACGAACGACCAGAACCTCGTCGACAACTACCACCCCGCCGACCGGCGCGGGCGGGCGGCGGGATTGAACATGGTGATCACCGCCACCGGTGCGGCGCGCGCCGCCGAGAAGGCCCTGCCCGAGCTGCGGGGTCGGCTCACCGGCAACGCCGTCCGCGTCCCGACGCCGAACGTGTCGCTCGCGGTGCTGCACCTGACGCTCGCCCGGCCCGTCACGCGCGACGCCCTGAACGGGCTGCTCCGCGACGCGTCGCTCACCTCGGCGCTCCGCCGCCAGATCGACTACGTCGAGTCCCCCGAGGTCGTCTCGACCGACTTCCTCGGCAGCCGCCGCGCGGGCGTCGTCGACGGGCTCGCGACGATCGCGGACGGTTCAGAACACGTGGTCCTGTACGTCTGGTACGACAACGAGTCCGGCTACAGCCGGCAGGTCCACCGGATCCTGCAAGAGATGGCGGGTGGCCGTACGACGGCACTCCCCGCCACCCCGGCCGGGAGGCGCGCAGCAGTCCGCCCCGCTGCTCCGGCGGGCGCACCCACCGCTCCGGAGCAGCCCGTCGCGACCGCCGCCCGTCCGGGCGGGTAGGTTCTGGCGCACCGAGCCAGCACCGCACGATGAGGACACGATGGCAGCCACCGACAACGCGCAGTTCGTCCGTGGGCCCTCCGAACCGGCGTCCGCCGCCGGCGAGCCGGAGGCAGCGAACGCCGACACGATGTTCTGACGTGGCGGAGCACCTGCAGGCGGTCGTGTTCGACCTCGACGGGACGCTCTTCGACCACCGCGCAGCGGCGAGGACCGGTGCCACTGCGTTCCTCACGCACCTCGGGTTGCCCGCCTCTGCGCCGGCCCTGGGGCGGTGGGCGGCTGCCGAGGACGAGCACTTCGAACGGTGGCGGTCGGGCGAGATCGGGTTCGCCGAGCAGCGGCGGGAGCGTCTGCGCACGGTGCTGCCGGCGCTCGGACACCCACTCGACCTCGACGACACCGCGGCACTCGACGACCTGTTCGCGGACTACCTCCGGCGGTACCGAGCCGCGTGGCGAGCGTTCCCCGGGAGCCGCGACCTGCTCGACGAACTCCGGTCCCGTGGGTACCGCCTGGGGCTCCTGACCAACGGCGACGCGGAACAACAGTGCGACAAGCTCGCGCGGACCGGGCTCAGCGATGCCTTCGACGTCGTCCACGCGTCGGGGCGGACGGGCCTGCAGAAGCCGGACGAGCGGGCCTTCACCGGGATCGCGCGCGCCCTCGGGTTCGCCCCGTCCGCATGCCTGTTCGTGGGTGACGACCCCGAGCGGGACGTCGCCGGTGCCCGTCGGGCCGGGATGCGGGGGCTGCTCGTCGACCGCGAGGCCACCGGCCCGGACGCCGTGCGGGTGGCCGTCCTCAGCGCCCTGGAGCCGGGCCGCCCCGTACTGTTCGAGGCGTGACCGACTCGCTGCTGCACACGCTCGTCGGCGTGCTGCTGCTCGTGGCGGTCGCCATGGCCGTCCTGCTCGCGACCCGGGCCGAGGCCCCGTGGGCACCCGCCGTCGCGATCCTGCGCGGCGCAGCGCAGCTCGCGGTGATCAGCCTCGTGCTGTCCGGGGTCATCCGCTCACCCGTGTTGATCGCCGTCGCGCTCGTGGTGATGTTCTCCGTCGCGGTGGTCACGGCTGCCCGACGGCTCGGCACGCTGCGCGAGTCCGCGCTCCCGGTCGGTGTCTCGATGGCCATCGGCATCGTCGTCACGGGTGCGGTGGTGTTCGGCACCGGGGCGATCGAGCTGAGCCCGCGGTACGCGCTGGCCGTCGGCGGGATCGTGATCGGCAACGCGATGACCATCGCGACGATCAGTGGTCGCCGCTTCCGCGAGTTGCTCGTCGACCAGTGGGACACCGTCGAGGGGTGGCTCGCGCTCGGCGCTCCCCCGCGCCGTGCGACCGAGACCCTGGTGCGCCGTGCCGTCAGTGCAGCACTCGTCCCGACGGTCGACCAGACGAAGACGACGGGACTGGTGACCCTGCCTGGCGCCTTCGTCGGGGCGGTGTTCGGCGGGCTCTCCCCGCTCGAGGCCGGGCGCTTCCAGATCGTCGTGCTCGCCGCCATCGCGACCGCCGGGGCCTGCACGGCCGTGTGCCTGACGCGGTGGCTCGCCCCGGTGACCGTGCGCCCGACGGACGGGCGTCGCTGACGCACCGCGATCCTCCAGGCCGGCGCGGACCCGGCCGATCTGGGGGTTGTGGCGCAGTGGACCGAACGGTTCACTCGGAGGGACGCCGTACCCCGGTGAGAAAGGGAGACCCCGTTCCATGCGTTCGATCGTGTACACCAGCACGCAGACCCGTCCGATCACGGACACCGAGCTCGCCCAGATCCTCGCGGTCGGCCGCGAGAAGAACACCGTGCTCGGGGTGACCGGCATCCTCGCGCACAAGGGCGACAACTGCCTCGGCATCCTCGAGGGCGACGACGCCGTCGTCGGTGCGCGCTTCGGGCAGGTCCGCACCGATCCTCGGCACACGAACGTCCGGGTCCTCATGGACGAGTCGATCGAGCAGCGTTCCTTCCCCGACTGGTCGATGGCGTTCCAACCGATCGACCCGTTGATGGAGCAGGTCCCGGGGTTCAGCGACCTCTTCGCGCCCGGTCGCCCGCTCGACCCGGCCGCGGGCCTGAGCCGCGCTCGGGGTCTGCTCGAGTGGTTCCGGAAGCACCCGCTCGCGCCCCTGACGAGCCGGAGCGCCGAAGCGGACGAGGCACCGCGCACGCGGGCGATCAACGGTGCGATTCTCGCGCTCCACGACGGCGGGGTGACGCGGTTCAGCCTCGAGGTCGCCGCGGCGCACGCCGGGATGACCGCGACGGAGGTGCGCGCGGCGTTCCCGACCGAGCGCGCGTTGCTCGCGGCCACGGTGGAACGGTGGACCCTGGCGATCTCGACGCCGCTGACGCCACTGATGGCCGAGAAGGGAACGGTCGCGTACCTGCACGCGCTCCTCGCGGCGCAGGCCGAGGAACCGGGGCTCGTGGAGCTCCTCGCTGCGAGTCTCGTCTCCGCGGCAGACCCGACGGTCGACGGAGCCGACTACTACCGATCGATCTACCGCCGCTTCCGGGAGTCCGTCCGGAACGGACTCGCGGAGGACGTGCGCGCGGGTCGCGAGCCGGAGACGATGGACCCGGTCCGCGGTGCCGAACAGCTCCTGGCCCTGTACGACGGGCTCCGGCTGCAGGCACTGCTCACCACCGACACCGACCTCGTCGAGGCGTTCGACCGGGCTGCGACACGGATGCGTCGCGGCTGGTCGGAACAGTACGAGCAGCCGACGTACTGGGACATCCCGGTCGCCGGGGCCCGAGGGTAGCGCAGTCGTCCGACGGACGAGCGTCGCCGAAGCTCCACGATCTCGCGGTCCTGCCTCGCTGGCGACCGATCGGTCACTCTGCCGTGCAGCGTGGGATGGTGGGTCCGGGCACGACAACGTGCTGGGCACGGCGCTGACCAGCAGCGCGGACCGGGTGACGGGGGGACCACATGACGCACCAGGGCAACGAGCGGAACGGCGTGACCGACTTCCGGACACGTCGACCGGCTGTCAATGCCGCCGTGTGCTGGGTGGCCGCTGTCGCGTCGCTCGTCCTGGCGGCGGCCTGGATCTGGGTGGCGACGACCGAACCACCGCTGTCCGGCCCGGCGGTCGCACACCTGGCCCTCGCGGCGATCGGCGCGGCGATCGCGGTCGCGGCTCGACGGTTCGCCGTCGGCCCGACGACCGCGCCGAGCCCCCGGACGTTCCAGGCGCTCACGATCGCGGCGTTCCTGACCGGTTTCGCCGGTGCCGCCCTCGGCATCGTCTCGGGCGCGGTCGGCAGCTCGGTCACGGCGATCGCGGCCGGGATCATCGTGTTCGTCCTCGGCGCCGGGGTCGCGCTGCAGGGGGCGCTCCTGTACGGGGCGGCCGCGGGGCGAGCGAGCGCGCAACAGCCCCGTCCACGCGCCTGAGCTGCCGGAGCGCAGCCGGCGCGACGCCAGCGGCTGGACGGCGCCCGGTCGGCGTGCGACGCTGGGGCCCCGACACGCCGTCGTGTCGGTCGAGGGGGACACCATGACGACCACGTCCGAGACCACCACCCGTCAGCACCCGAACCGGATCGCCGCACGGCTCGGCACCGGGGTCCTCGTCGGCCTCGTCACCGTGTACGCCGTCGCGGTGGTCGCCACCGCCCCACTCGCCGGCGACTCGGCCACGAGCCCGCTCGCGCTCGTGGGACTCGCCGCCGTGGGCGTGGCCGCGGTGGCCGTCGGCACCCGCTGGCCGGCGGTCGGCGCCACCGCAGGGGCAGCCGTGCTCCTCGTCACCGTCTTCGCGGTCTGGCAGCGGATCTCCTGGACGACCGGGACCACGCGGTGGTGGTACCCGACGGACGCCGTCGGGTACGCGGCGGTCAGCGCGTGCCCCGCGATCGTCGGCGCGGTGCTCGTGGCGGCGTCGGTCGTGCGCGGGCGCCAGCGGAACACGACCCCGGACCTGTGACCCACCTCACCTCCCGGTAACCCCGCCGCCCCGACCCGTTCACGGACGGGACCGGCGACGTCGGCACGCTGCTCCGCGGGCCGCCCGGACGTCGGAGCGGCCGACTTCCGTCCCCGTCCCCGAGGAGCCCCGTGTCCCGCCGTCCCGTCCGCTCGTCCGCGTTCCTCCGCGCGAGTTCCACCGCCGTCGCCGCTGCCGCCGTCCTCGGCGCAGTCGCCTTCTCGCCCACCGCCGCCCACGCCGACGCCGGTGCCCAGCCGGCACTGACCGCGCAGGACCACGCCATCACCGACGTCCCCGGGATGGTGAACGGTCGCGAGCTCGGTGCCTTCACGGGTCTCGGCGGGCAGCGGGTTGACGCCTCCCGCCTCATCCGCTCGGAGTCGCTGGACAAGGTCACGGCCGCCGGCGCACAGACGCTCGCGAGCAAGTACCACGTCGACCTCGTCATCGACCTGCGCACCCCCACGCAGGTGGCCGCGAAGCCCGATGTCGCCATCCCGGGCGCGAAGGACGTCGACATCTCGATGTTCGGTGCCGACGGCAACTACAGCGACGACACCGCGATGTACCACGACCTCGTCGACAAGGGCTACGTCGGAGCATCGGACCGCGGACCGATGATCAGCGCGTACGCGCAGGTCCTGCAGATACTCGCGACCCACACCAGCGGCACCGTGCTCATCCACTGCTCGCACGGCATGGACCGCACGGGCACCGTGGTCGACCTGCTCGACCGCGTCCTCGGCGTCGACAGCGCGGACATCCTGCACGACTACCTGCTCTCGAACACTCAGCTCGGCGTCACGTGGGCGACGCCCGCGCTGCTCCAGGGCACCTTCGAGAGCGACATCACGACCAAGTACGCCGGCATGGACTCCTACCTGTCGAAGACGATCGGCGTGACCCCGGCCGAGGCGGCGGCCCTGCGGAGCCGCTTCCTCGTCTCGAACGACGCCTCCGCGTCGGCGATCACCGTCGACGGTGTCACCGTCCCGCTCGCCGCCGCGTCCTCCCCCGCGGGCGCGACCGTCACCGCTCCGGTCGCGATGCTCACGAGTGGCGACGTGCACGTCACGACGACGAACGCGGCAGCCCGCTCGACCGTCGACGTGCAGGGCGACACCGCCGTCGTCACGGTCACGGCCGAGGACGGCACCACCACCGGGACCTACCGGGTGACCGTCGCCCGCCCGACGCTGACGCTCGCGGCGCACGGCACCCTCACGCCCGGGTCCACCGTCACCGTCGAAGCCGGTGGCATGACGCCCGGCGCCGTGTACGAGGTCGTCGTGCACTCGACGCCGCAGGTCCTCGGCCACGTGACCGCGGCCCAGGACGGCACCGTCCGCGCCTCGGTGACGCTGCCCGCCGACCTCGCCCCCGGTGCACACACGCTGTTCCTCGCGGACGCGGCGGGTGACGCGGTCAGCGACCCGCTCGCCCTCACCGTGGCCGCCACCACCACGGCGTCGACCGCGACGGGTGCGACCTCGACCGGCGGCGCGACCACCACGGCGGCGGTCGGACCGTCGGTCGCGACGGGCGGCACGGTGATCGGCGGTCGGGACGACGCTCCCTGGCTTGCCCTCGGCGGCCTCGGCGCCCTCGTCCTCGTCGGGCTCGGCGCGTTCCGGCTCCGCACCCGCCTCCGGACGGGGCGCTGAGTGCCGAGCACCGTGCAGCGACGGCGGTGGGGCGTGGGCCTCAGCGCCGTCGCGGCGGCCGCGGCGGTCGCGATGATCGCCGTCGCGGGCGTCGAGCTCCTCACGCCGCAACCGCGCGGTACCGGCACGACGACGAGCGTCGACCTCGCCGGCAACGCCGTGCAGCTCGACGGTCCGCCGCCGCCGGCAGCGGCCTCGGCGACGCCGTCCGGGCACGGCCGGTTCGTGGTGCCCTCGGTCGGGCTCGACGTCCCGCTCGGGGCGTTGGACGTCGCCGACGGGGTCATCGAACCGCCCGGGTCCACGTCCGCGTACTGGGTCCGCAACCTCGGCGTCGAGCCGTCCTCGGCGTCTCGTGGCACGGTCTTCGTCGCGATGCACTCCCTGCGCGGCGGGGGCGTCGGTCCGGGCAACGCGCTGATCGACGTCGCCGACGGTCGGGCCCGGGTCGCCGCCGGTGCCGCGATCACGGTCGACGACGTCCCCTACCGCGTGACGCGGACCGAGACCGTCCGGAAGGGCGACATCGCCGCGGACGCGCCGGTCTGGGCGGACACTCCGGACCGCCTCGTCGTCGTCACCTGCCTGCAGCGGCCGGACGGTCGGCCCTCGGTCGACAACCTGGTGATCGAGGCGACGCGCGTCTGAGGGGGCACGCGACCGCAGACCGGACGGGAGGCGCGGTGCCAGCTGGCACCGCGCCTCCCGTCCGTCCCGTGGTCGCGTCTACCGGACGGCCACCACCCGCACGTCCCAGGCCCCGAGCGACAGCTCGGACCCCGCCGCGAGCGCCCCGCCGTCGAGGACGTCCTGGGCGTCGACCGGCACGGTGAAGGTACTCGGCGGCAACAGGGCCTCACCGGACCAGCTGACCGTGCCGTCATCTCCTGGGTCGGCTACTCGACACCGCCGCAACCCGTCATCCAAGGGCAACTCGACTTCGGCGTCCTCGGCACGAAGTACGCGAGGGACGGCAGCGAGAAGCTCGCGAACGCGCTGCGCGGGCTGAAGGCGTCGCGCGGAGACGACTCGTACTCGAACAACATCGTCGCCCACTCGTACGGTTCGACCACCGCTGCGTACACGCTGACGAAGCCGGACATCCACGTCGACACCTTCACGACGATCGGCTCGGCAGGCCTCCCCGACTCCGTCGACAACGCATCGGACCTGCACGCGGACCACGTGCACGCCGGACAGGCCCAGAACATCTGGGTCTTCGAGCCAGGACGAGGCGACCGATGGGCACAGACCGGCAGGCTGAGCTGGTCACACGGTCAAGATCCCACCGACCCCGACTTCGACGCCACCGCGTTCGGAACGGACGGCGTCCCCGGCGACGACGAGAAGCTCTCCGTGGACGACCACAACGTCCACACCAAGGAGATGCGGGGGTACCTGGACCCCGACACGGAGTCGCTCTACAACATCGGGCAGGCCACGACGGGCCACCCTGAGGCGATGACCAAGCACGAACCCAAGGGGATGACGTGGTACGAGAAGACCGTGCTCGAACAGATGCAACAGGTCCCGTGACGGCGCGACGATCGCAACCGGCGTCGGTGACGGCGCTGTTGGTCGGGTCCGCACTCATCCTGGCGGCCTGCGCCCACGACCCTGGAGAACCCACCATGAAGCCTTCGGAAGCGAAGCAGTCCGTGATCGAATTCGTCGAGCAGTCGACGACCGCCGCCGGCGGCACCTGGGAGCACCTCAGCGGTCCCGGCGTCCGAGAGTGCGAGCAGGACTCCGGTGCACCCGGCACGATGTTCGTCTACGTCATGAAGCGGGCTGACACCTCTGGCGCTGATGCCCGAGTCGACGTGCAAGCGGTGAGCAAGCACTGGCGGGACGCCGGAGTCGACGTCGACGAGTACCAGAGCGGTGGCCCTGACCCGGTACCGGGAGTCCGCGGGCGCGGTGGGCCGGTCGTGTCGGCGAGCTTCGACGCCTACCCGGGGAACTACCAGATGTCGGCGACGTCGAAGTGCTCCGACGGGATGCCCGACCAGCAGCGACTCGAGAACTGACAGCGGCCGCCGCGGTGCGGGGCAGAAGCGGTCACCGACCGTCCACGATCGCGTCCGCGTGCTCGACGATCCAGTCCATCAGGGGCACGAGCCGCTCGGCCAGCTCCTGCCCGGCACCCGTCAGCGAGTAGTCGACCCGCGGCGGCACCGTCGGCTGCACGTCCCGGTGCACGATGCCGTCGTGCTCCAACGTCCGGAGCGTCGAGGCGAGCATCTTCTCGCTCACGCCCTCGATCGTCCGGCGCAGCTCACCCCACCGCACCGGCCCGTCCCGCAGCGCGAGCAGGACGAGGACACCCCACCGGCTCGTGACGTGGCTGAGCACCACTCGCGTCGGACACGCCGTGGGGAACCGGACCGGTCCGTCCGCAGGGGTGTCGTGAATTCCGTCCGGGACCGCGATTCCGACGTCCATGTCAGTACCGTACGGAGAAGTGCCTCCTTCCGGCCAGTGCACGCCCGACCTACCGTCGTCGCCATGCAGCCCACGACGAAGCACCCGCTGACGAAGCACCGCACCCGCCACCGCGCCGCCCTCGTGGGCGGCGCCGCCCTGGTCACCGGCGCCGCCCTGCTCGCCGGACTCGGCGTCCCCGCGACCGCCAGCGCCGCACCGGACGTGACCCGCGCCTCCCGGTCGGCCACGATCGCCGACGGTGGGACCACCGCCTCCCGTCTCGACACCGCGACCGAACGCCGGAACCGCTGCGCGGTCGTCACGCTCCTGACCCGGACGTTCGTGGACCCGACCAGCCCGGCGGCCCGCCGCCTGGCGCAGACGCTCGTCGCCCCGGAGGCCGTGACGCACACGAACGGGGCGAGCGCCGGCCCCGCCGGGGTCCTGGCCGAGTTCGCCGCCGACCGCGCCCGCGTCCCCGGCGCCCACGCGGTCGTGAAGCACGTCGCGGCGGACGGTGACCTGGTGGCCGTGCACTGGCAGGTCGCACCCGACATCCACGACGAGCGCCGTGGGGACGCGGCAGTGGACCTGTTCCGGCTGCGGGACGGCCGGGTCGTGGAGCACTGGTCCCTCGACCAGGCCATCGCGACGGGGAAGCCCGCCAGCGGCAACACGAACACGATGTTCAGCGACCTGTACCGCCCGGCGCGACCGACGCCGCCCCCGAGCGAACGCCAGGAGGAGCGCAACCGGACCTTCGCGGTGTCCGCCTACGACACCCTGTTCCGGGACCACGACGTGTCCGTCCTCGACCGCGACTTCGACCCCGCGTACCTGCAGCACAACCCCGTCGCGCCGAACGGGACGGCCGCCCTCAAGCAGCTGTTCGGCAGCGGCGCGCAGTTCCCCGCCCAGCAGTCGGTCATCTCGCTCGCGGACGGCGACCTGGTGTGGACGTTCTCGCAGCCGGTCGGGGCGGCACCGGACGCGCCGCTGCTCGCGGCCGACCTGTTCCGCGTCGACGGCGGGCTGATCCGCGAGCACTGGGACGTCGTGCCGACGAGTTGAGCGCCGGGAGCTGGCGCAGGCGCGCCGAGCGTGGTCCCGGGTGCGCGCACCGTGCCCGGGACCGCGCTCGGGTGACGGTGGGAGGATGGCGACGATGCACACCAAGTTCGCGGTGATCGGCGACAGCTTCGCCGAGGGGGTCGGCGACGAGTGGCCCGACGGCTCGCCCCGGGGGTGGGCCGACCTCGTGGCCGGTGGCCTCGCCGCTGCCTCCGACCGCACGTGCACCTACGCCAACCTCGCGATCCGCGGCAAGCTGCTCGCGCCGATCCTCGACGACCAGCTTCCCGCCGCCCTGCGCCTCGGGCCGGACCTGCTGAGCATCAGCGGCGGCAACAACGACATCCTGCGCCCGCGGGTGTCGATCGCCGCCAACGCCCGACGCATCACGGCCGGACTCGACGCCGCCGTGCGCACCGGTGCCGACGTGCTCTTCGTCACCGTCGCGGACATGACCCGGCACCTGCCGCTCGGCCGGCTCATCCGCCGACGCGGGGACGAGTACGCGGACCACATCCGGTCATGGGCGGACCGGCCGAACGTCACCGTGGTCGACAACTGGACGGACGCGGGGTTCCACGACCTCGCACTCTGGGCGCCGGACCGGCTCCACCTCAACACCCTCGGCCACCGGCGGGTCGCGGCGAACGTCCTGACCGCCCTCGGCGTCCCCCTGCCGACCTGGGACGGGGCCGTCCGGCTCGCGGAGCGCACGTCCACGATCGAGCACCTCCGCGTCCACGTCCTGCCGTGGGTTGGCAGACGCCTCACCGGACGGTCGTCCGGGGACGGGCGGACCCCCAAGAGCGCGACGCTGGGTCCGGTCCGCGAGGAGGGAACCGGCCTGGAGGCGCGACCCAGGTGACGGACGCAGGTCGCGCCTCCAGGCCGGCCACCACCCACACGGACGACGCAAGCCCGCCTGCCGGGCCGCCGCCCGCCGGGCTCAGCCCAGCGGCTCGACCCCGTAGCTGACGACCACCGCACGCAGCTCGTCCAGGTACGCCTGCGCCTGCACCGTGAGCGGCACCGACGCGTGCGCGATCCACCCGATCTCGATGCGCTCGTCGACGTCGAGCGGGATGGCGACGATCTCCGGGTCCAGGTCGTCGCTGATCAGCCCCGTCGAGATCGTGTACCCGCCGAGACCGATCATCAGGTTGAAGATCGTCGCCCGGTCCGACACCCGGATCTCCCGCTTGCTCGACATCGTCGACAGGATCTCCTCGGCCAGGTAGAAGGAGTTGTTCGCGCCCTGGTCGAACGTCAGTCGGGGCAGGTCGGCCAGGTCCTCGAGCGTCGCCCGCTCCCGCGACGCCAGCGGGTTCCGTCTGGCCACGAAGATGTGCGGCTGCGCCACGAACAGCGGCGTGAAGACCACCCCGGCGTCGCGCATGAGCTTCCCGAGCACCTGCCGGTTGAAGTCGTTGCGGTACAGGATGCCGACCTCGCTGCGCAGGGTACGGACGTCCTCGATGATGTCCCACGTGCGGGTCTCCCGGAGCGAGAACTCGTACTCGTCCGCGGCTGCCGCCTCGACCATGCGGACGAAGGCCTCCACGGCGAAGGAGTAGTGCTGCGCGGAGACGCCGAGCAGCCGCCGCGAGGCCTGCCGCCCGACGTAGCGCTGCTCGAGCAGGGAGACCTGCTCGACGACCTGCCGGGCGTACCCGAGGAACTCGACCCCGTCGACGGTGAGCACGACCCCTCGGGCCGACCGGGTGAAGAGCGGGCGGCCGATCCGGGTCTCCAGGTCCTTCATCGCCGCGGACATCGTCGGCTGCGAGACGTAGAGCAGGTCGGCCGCGGCGGTGATCGACCCCTCCGTCGCGACCTCGATGAAGTACCGGAGCTGCTGCAGGGTGATGTCGTTCGACACGCGGGCCATAGGCAGAGGCTATACCGCCGCATAGCAACTACGGATTACCTGATGACCCGCGCCCGCGGTCATGATCGGGGGATGGCGAACGACCTGACCTTCCGGATCACCCGGACCCGCTTCGACGAGGACTACTCCCCCGCCGACAGCTCCCGGCTGACCACGAACTTCGCCAACCTGGCGCGCGGTGAGCACCGCCAGCAGAACCTCCGGAACGCGCTCGGCATGATCGACGAGCGGGCGAACGACCTGGCCGCGCCGTCGGCGGCTGCTGCTGCTGCGTCTGCTGGCGACTCGCGCCGCTACGCGGTCGAGCTCGACATCGTCTCGGTCACCGCCGAGTTCGACGACGGAGCGACGGACGTGGCGTTCCCGCTGCTCGAGATGCTCGACGTCACGATCGTCGACCAGCACACCGGCGAGCGCCACCACGGCATCCTCGGCAACAACTTCTCGTCGTACCTGCGCGACTACGACTTCTCCGTGCTGCTGCCGACGCTCGACAAGTCCGCCGGGATCCCCGCCGACTTCGGGCAGCTGCACGGCCGGCTGTTCCAGCGCTTCCTGGAGTCCGACGCCTTCCGGTCCGAGTTCGACCAGGAGCCCGTCGTCTGCATCAGCGTCTCCACGAGCCAGACCTACCGCCAGACGTCGACGGTTCACCCGGTGCTCGGTGCCGAGTACGCGCACGAGCACTCCTCGCTGACCGACGACTACTTCGGCCGGATGGGCATGCAGGTCCGCTACTTCATGCCCCCGGGTGGCAAGGCCCCGCTCGCGTTCTACACGCGCGGCGACCTGCTGCACGACTACTCGGACCTGCAGCTCGTCGGCACGATCGCGACGATGGAGACGTTCCAGAAGATCTACCGCCCGGAGATCTACAACGCGGACGTCGTCGCCCTCGCCACCTACCGCCCGACCCTGGAGCACACCGACTTCGCCGTGCCGCCCGTCACCTACGACCGCGAGGAACGGAGCCGCCTCGGCGTCACGCAGGGCCGCTGGACCGAGGAGCACCTGGTCAAGCCGCACCGAGCACTCCTGGCACGTCTCGCCGCCGACACTGCCGTCCCGACCCGTTGAACGACTGGAACCCCGCCCGCATGAGCACCCTCCTCCCCACCGCCATCGTCGGCAGCCTGCCGAAGCCGTCCTGGCTCGCCGAGCCCGAGCGACTCTGGTCCCCCTGGCAGCTCGAGGGCGACGCGCTGACCGAGGGCAAGCAGGACGCCCTCCGCTCCGCCGTCCACGAGCAGGAGCGCCGAGGCATCGACATCGTCAGCGACGGTGAGCAGACCCGCCAGCACTTCGTCACCACGTTCATCGAGCACCTGGACGGCATCGACCAGGAGCGCAAGGAGACCGTCCGTATCCGCGACCGGTACGACGCCGCCGTGCCGACCGTCGTCGGCGCGGTCAGCCGTCCGGAGTCGGTCTTCGTCGAGGACGCGAAGTTCCTCCGCGCGCAGACCGACCGGCCGATCAAGTGGGCGCTCCCCGGCCCGATGACGATGATCGACACCCTGTCGGACCAGCACTACAAGAGCCGCGAGAAGCTCGCGTGGGAGTTCGCCACGATCCTCAACCAGGAGGCCCGCGAGCTCCAGGACGCCGGCGTCGACGTCATCCAGTTCGACGAGCCCGCCTTCACCGTCTTCCACGACGAGGTGCAGGACTGGGGCGTCGCCGCACTCGAACGCGCTGCCGAGGGGCTGCACGCCGAGACCGCCGTGCACATCTGCTACGGCTACGGCATCGAGGCGAACAACCGGTGGAAGGAGACCCTCGGCGCCGAGTGGCGGCAGTACGAGCAGTCCTTCCCGCTCCTGCAGCAGTCCTCGATCGACATCGTCTCGCTCGAGTGCATCCACTCCCACGTCCCCCTCGAACTCGTCGAGCTGATCCGCGGCAAGAAGGTCATGCTCGGCGCGGTCGACGTCGCCACCGAGACCGTCGAGACCCCGGACGAGGTCGCCGAGGTGCTCCGCCGGGCGCTCGAGTTCGTCGACGCGGACAAGCTCATCCCGAGCTCGAACTGCGGGATGGCGCCGCTGGCGCGGGGTGCGGCACTCGGCAAGCTCAGTGCGCTGTCCGCTGGTGCGGACATCCTGCGCGCGGAACTGGCGAACGTCGCGGTGTCGGCTGGGCGGTAGCGGCGCGGCTCCAGACCGGCCTGGAGGCTCGGCTCGGCCCCGACGGGCGGCTCACGTCCGTCAGTCCTGACCGTCCAGGCTCATCCGGTCGAAGTCGCCCACGAAGCACTGCGAGCTGGCGTCGATCGTGTAGCCGCGGGGGTCGGCGCGGAAGTCCGACGAGCTCACCGGGCCACCCCGGCCCCGGACGCCCAGGATCGGGTCCTCGCCACCCGTCTGGTAGCGCTCGGTGGTGACCCCGAGGTCCTTCCAGTGCTGCTCCACCGCCTCGACGTCGGCCTTCGGGTCGGCGCTCGCGGACCGGACCACGGCGTAGACGTACCGGACGCCACCGACCCCGGGTGCGAGGCCGCACTTCCCGAGTCCCGGACCCTCGCTCGGTTCCCAGCCGTCGCCGACGACGTCGGTGGACTCCTCGACGAACGTGACGACGGACTGCTTCGCCTGCTCGGGGGTCTTCCCGATGCCGGCGCTGCAGCCGGTGAGCACGACCGCGGCGAGCAGAGCCACTGCGGTGGCTCGGCGACCGGTTGCCGATCGCCGTCGAGCGGGCTCGACCGGGATGCTCCGTGCTCCGCCGTCGAATACTTCCATCACGCACCCCCGCGTGGATCGCTGTCTGACACGTGAACATCGCTGCCGTCCTCGCCGAACAGTACGTTCGTACGTACGCCGTTGAGCCTTCCGCTCTAACCTCCCTTATTCGCCGTCTCGCTCCACGGGTTGTGGGGCAAACGGGTCGGGTGTTCGCGCTGTGCCCCGCGGTTCGTTCCAGGCAAAGGCACTGTTGATGAGCAGGGCGGTGGAGATGAGTGTCAGCAGCATCAGCGGGACGGTGCATCCGAGGACGATGCGAGTCCAGAACTGGTCGACCCAGAGCACCGAAACGGCACACAGCAGCGATGCCACGACGAGGAGGGTGAACCCGCCGAAGAGAACAAAGCGGATGAACGAGCCGTACTTTCCAAGGACCCGAGACGTGTAGCGACCGCTCAGCGCCAGCACCGCTGTGCCGCTGAGCGACAGCCCACTCACGATGCCGCCGATCGTCGCCACATTGGTGAGCCCGGTCTCGAGGCGCGAAACCTTGACGTCGTGCAGTGCCCAAGTGAGGAGTGCGCCCAACCCGAGCGCGAGAATCAAGCCCACAACGAGCACGATGACGACCTGACGCTTCGCCTGGCGGTCGACCATCCGTTTCGTTCCCTCTAGTCGGTGTTGCGTCGGAGCTTGAGCAGATCGGCCCGGTCGTATCCGAACGCGTCGACGATAGCGCTCACCGCCGACGAAACTCCGAACGCTCGGGTGGTCCCGAGGGCGAGTGGAACACGAGTCTTGCGCGTCAGCCGGTGATGCAGCAGGTCAACTTCCGACGCGGGCTGGTCCGCTCGCGGCGGGAGCGAGACCTGCGCCCTCGTCACCGTTCCATCCAGCGACCCGAACGTGTCGTTGAACCAGTCGAGCAGCACTTCCTGGTCCTCAACTGTGTCGCTCTTGCCCTGAACCAGGCTTGCTTTTACCTCGATACGCAACGCCGTGGGCTGCTTGCGTCCCGGGCCGAGGAAGATCGCCTTCGCACCGCGGGCTTCCTGGACGCCGTCACCGATTTCACCTGCGTACACGAACGACTTCAGCCTGTCCGCGGACTGGATCAAGTTGGCGCGAGCCTTGTCGATGACCGGCTGCGCGGTCCACGCGAACTCCGGGTCCGAGTAGCGATGATGCGTTGCTCTGGTCAGCCAATCCGCGTACTTCACCGCCCGCGAGGACGACGTGGATTCCGCGAGAACGCCGATGATGTTTCCGAACGGGAGGTGCCACACGAAGAGGTTGTCGACCGGCGACCAGTTCGCACCATCGAGGCCCATTGGCTTCTGCGAACCGGAGCTGATGTCTTCCTGGTTCGGGACGTAATCCTTGCCCGCAGCGAGGACGACTCCGTGGGTAACGTCGTCGTTTTGCCGACTTCGCGCAGCGGGTACATCGCTGAGACTGAGCGAGTCCTTCCACTCCTGAAGAACTTGCAACGGCATGACGGTACCGGCGTGCTCGCGACCCTCAATCTCGAAGGTGTGCCGCGAGCCGTGCAGCTCGCGCAAAACCTCGTCCCACGGCGCTTCATCAACCAGCGAGTGATCCCGCGCGTCAACCAGTCGCCAGTACTGGACCGTCCGCTCGACTTCGTTCTTCCGCGCCATTCAAACCCCTCCATGGGTAGGTAGTGACGCCGAACCTACAGGGAGCCGCGTACGACCTCCGAAGCGACACGACGAATCGTCACCAATTGGCTCGGCGTAGTTAGCGGTCGCGCTCCTCCTGCGCCATTCCGTCGCCGCAAGTCGACCTCCGGACCAGCGCTCACCGAGCACACGCACGGGCAACACTGACTTCCTGACAGACCTCCATCACTCGCCGTGCTGTCGGAGCTGCGCGGTCCGCAACGGAGAACGAACCGCGACGACCACAGCGGCCACGAAGACGACCGTCACGACGAGGAGCGCCACCCCTCCGCCCGCGACGGTCATGAGGGCTCCGCCACCGATCGCTCCGACCGCCGCGAGCGTCCGGTTCGCGCTGCGCATCGTGCTGTTCGTGCGTCCGAGGAGCTCGTCCGGCGTCGCTGTCTGGCGCAGGCTCATCTCGTTCGCGTTCTCGCACCCGGCAGCGACACCCTGCACCGCGAACGCAGCGAAGAGGACGATGGTGCTCGCCGTGGGCATCGACTGCCCGAGCACGGTGGTGGCGACCGCGATGGCGGCCCAGGCGACCGGGTAGGCGCCACGAGCAGCGATGATCGTGCGCCCAGCCCCGAAGCGGCGGCCGAGTCGTGGTGCCGCGGTGGCGCCGAGGAGCATCGCGACACCGCTGACCGCGAGGACGGCCCCGTAGACGACTGCCGGCAACGCGAGCGTCCGCAGTGCGAGGGTCGCGAACACCGTCAACCCGGCGGCGTTGGCGAGGAACCAGAGGTGCGTGGAGAACGCCAGCGGGGCGAGCATCGCGTGCCCGTAGGTCCACCGCAGGCCGTCGGCGATGTCGCGACGCAACCGCGGACGGGCGCGTCGCATCGGCACGCGCTCCTCGACCCGGACGCGGGCGACGAGGACAGCGTCGACGAAGTAGCTCGCGACGTCGAGCGCGATCGCGAACGGCGCCGTCACGAGGCTCACGAGCGCGCCGCCGAGCGCCGGCCCCACGGTCTGCGCGGCGGCGTCGCTCTGGTCGATCCGGGCATTCGCCGCCAGGAGCAGCGGTCGGGGCACGATCCGCGGCAGGAGCGACTGGGTCGCGGCGAAGCCGACGACGGACAGGACGCCGAACACGAACAGACGCCGGCCGTGACCCAGAGATCGAGCACTCCGAACACCCAGCAGACCGGGATCACGGCCAGGCTCAGGCCACGCCCCACGCTGGACCAGATCAGGAGAGGCTTCCGACGGAAGCGGTCGACGTACGCCCCGACGGCCAGCCCGAAGATCGCGTACGGCAGGAACTGGGCAGCGTTGACCAGCCCGACCTCGAAGGGCGTCGCGTGCAGCACGGTCACCACGAGGACCGGCACTGCCACGGCACTCACGGCGGAGCCGAACGATGAAACGGTCGCCGCCGACCAGTACGACCGGAAGCCGGCGACACGACGCAGCGTCGTCGCGTCCTCACCCATGGGCCAACGTTGGCAGATCGAGGTCTCGCCGTACAGGGTGCGTCAGGCCGAGGGCGTTGAATGCAGACATGATCACCAAGGCCCAGATCCACGAGGTGGAGAACGCGACCGTCCGAGACCGCGACGGCGCATCGGTCGGCAAGGTCGCGCAGGTGTTCCCCTCCGACGAGGACGGCAGCGCCGCGTTCATCAGCGTCGCGACCGGCCTCCTCGGCAGCCACGCCGTGCTCGTCCCGGTCGAGGACGCCACGTTCGACGGCTCGGACCTGCACGTCGGGTACACGAAGCGCGCGATCAAGGACGCACCGTCCGTCGGCGCCGGGAACACCCTGTCCCTCGCCGACGAGAACGCCGCACGCAAGCACTTCGGGCTGTCCCCCGCCGGCAAGGCCACCGGCGACATGGGCGACCCGCATGAGAACCTCGACCAGGCGGGCACCGGCCCGGCCGGCGCAGACGACACCGAGGGCGCGGGCACGACGCCGCCGGCCTGAAGCGCACCGTCACGAGGACGGCATGGTGGACGAGCAGGACCTCCAGGCAGGTCGCCCGCGTGGGGCAGACGCCGCCCCGCAGGCGCACGAGCAGCGCACCATCGCCGAGCTCAATAGCCGCCGGAAGGCCTTCCGCGTCGTGGCCACGACCGGATTCCTCCTCGCGCCGGCGATGTTCTTCCTCCCGCTCGCCCTCCCGGTGCTCGGCGGCGACGACCACCCCGGCGCGATCGTCACCATGACCGCGGCGTGGGCGGTGCTGGTGTCCGCGACCTCGTTCGCGGTGATGGCGGGCACGAAGCCAGGCGGCCACCCGTGGGTGCACCAGATCTGGGCGGTCCCCGCCGCGATCATCGCGATGATCCCCGGCGCCATGACCGCACTCGTGGCGTACGGTTTGCTCGTCGGAGCGTCGTAGGAGGCGCCCACACGACGGACGTGAGCCGTCGCGCGCCCGCGGGATCCGTGCCTCCAGGCCGGACTGGAGGCGCGGCAACCGTCCGCCCCGCCGCCCGCGTCCCAGCCGTGTCACCCCGGCACACGGCTCCCCCGGCGCCGACAGGCGCAGGATGGCGAGGTGACCACACCCACCCGCGCCGCCGGCCTCGACGCCCTGCGCGCGTTCGTCCCGCACGCCGGGGCCGACTACCGGCGCGACCGCAACCACGACACCGGTCCGGCGCGGACGAACGCCTCCGGTCTGTCGCCGTACATCCGGCACCGGCTCGTCACCGAGCAGGAGGTCGTCGACGCCGTGCTTGAGCGACACAGCCTGCACACCGCGGAGAAGTTCGTGCAGGAGGTCTTCTGGCGCACCTACTGGAAGGGGTGGCTCGAGCAGCGTCCCGAGGTCTGGCGCCGCTACCGCGAAGAGGTCGGTGACCTGCTCGCCGGCGACCTGCCCGCGCACTACGAGGACGTGGTCGCCGGGGCGGTCCGGGATCGAGGCGATGGACGCGTGGGTGCGTGAGCTCGTCGAGACCGGCTACCTGCACAACCACACGCGGATGTGGTTCGCGAGCATCTGGGTCTTCACCCTCGAGCTGCCCTGGCAGCTCGGTGCCGACTTCTTCTCCCGACACCTGCTCGACGGTGACGCCGCCTCCAACACCCTGTCGTGGCGCTGGGTCGCCGGACTGCAGACCCGGGGAAGACGTACTTGGCGACGACGGAGAACATCGCGCGCTACACGGACGGCCGTTTCGCGCCGACCGGCCTCGCGACCGAGGCCCGAGCGCTCGACGAGGAGCCCTTCCCGGCCGCGGTCCCGGTGCCGTCCGACGACGTCGACGGCCGCATCGGCGAGCGCGTCGGGCTGCTGTTGCACGAGGAGGACCTGGAGCCCGAGAGCCTGCTCGCGGAGCACCCGTCCCTCGCGGCGTCGATCCGCGCAGTCGCCGTGGCCGCGGACCCCGGCCAGCGCTCCCCCGCCGAGGTGTCGCCCGCGGTCGAGGCCTTCACCGCCGGTGCGGTCGCGGACGCTGCGTCGCGGAGCTCCGGTGCGACCGTGCTCAACTCGGTCGAGCCCTCCGCCGTCCTCGGCTGGGCAAGCGCTGCGGACCTGGACACGGTGATCGTCCCGTACGCGCCCGTCGGCCCCGTCCGGGAGCGCCTGGACCTGTTGCGCACACGGCTCGGTGCGGAGGGCGTCGCGCTCGTGACCGTCCGCCGGCGGTGGGACGGGCGGGCGTGGCCGTACGCCTCGCGGGGGTTCTTCCCGTTCCGGGAGCGGATCCCGGGACTCGTGCGCGGGCGGTAAACGACGCCGATACGGCAAGCCCTGTGGCCGGCTGTGTTACGTCCTGGAGGCGCGGGGCGACTCCGGCCCTCGACGCAGACCCGAGAGAAGACATATCCGGGGACGACAAAGCACATGAACTTTTTCCCCGCGGCGAGGGCAAGTCCAGTGCGGTCGACCTCGAAAACGACCCACTGGCGAGGCTGCTGAGGAGCTTCGGCAAACATTCGAACCCGTGACGCCCTCACGGAACTCAAAACTACAACCACCAAAGGGTCGCGTCGCGCGGGGCGTTGCAGGACGTACGCAACACCGGTTCACAGGGCCGCGACCAGTGCGCAACGCGATGACGCAGCTGCTCCAACCCGTCCATCTTGCAAGACAGATTGCCACGGCGAGGCTGCACGCAGAGTGGGCTACGCGCAACAGGTGTCATTCCACTGCCCACGAACTCGTTTCGATCTGAAACCCGCATCCGACGCGCCGAACGGAACCACACCCTCCGCGCTTGTAGTGGACCGGTGACGCAAGCGAGCTCTTGCGCCACCGGTCCACCGTCAGGCTCAGCCCTTCTGCGGACGGATGCGGATCGTGCGACGGATGGTCACACGGACGATGCGCTTAGGCATGGTTCCCCTCTCCCGACCCCGCGGCCTCATCCGAAGGCAGCCAGTTGACGACCGCAAGCTCCGCTCGTATGCTCATGAAGTTCGTGCCTGAACATCATCTTCGGATGGGGCCTTGTAACCGCAGACGATCTGCGGGAGCAAGGCCGTTTTTCTTCCCCCAGCTTCGGGCGGGTTCGCCCGGTTCGATGAGGTTGTGTTCAGATCGCACCTCTGGGTGAATGCAGCCGCAACGGTTGGCGCGGATTTGGGTTGAGCTTGAGGGAATCCAGAGCTACCGTTGAGGGCATGGACGACTCCACACTGGCAACCCAACTTCTAAAGCGCGCTGAATCCATGGAGGCTGAGGCCCAGAGGCTGCGATCCGCAGCAGCAGTCCTGCTTGGTAAAGCAGTCACTCGTCCAGATGATTCGCCGATCGGAGACCCCGTCAAGCGCGCAGCAGGAGGCCCCGGTCGCCCAGCGAGCACCATCCCGATGCTGCGCCGGGTCCTCCGCACCTCCGGACCGATCACCTACCGTGATCTCACTCAGAAGATGCTTGACCAGGGTTGGGTCACAGAATCCAAATTGCCAGCGAATACGGTGCGAACAGCTCTAGGTCGCCTGGAGGAGCGAGGGGTTGTGAAGCGGGATCGGGATGGCCTCTTCAGTCTTGCGTCCCGAGGGGTCGCCGAAGGCTCCGAATAATCAGAGCCCGGCCAACGTATGTGTCGGCCGGGCTCTTAGCTTCTCCAGGATCAGAAGTCCCAGTCCTCGTCCTCCGTCACGACCGCCTTGCCGATGACGTACGACGAGCCGGACCCCGAGAAGAAGTCGTGGTTCTCGTCCGCGTTCGGCGACAGGGCCGACAGGATCGCCGGATTCACGTCCGTCGTCTCCTTCGGGAACATCGGCTCGTAGCCCAGGTTCATCAGCGCCTTGTTGGCGTTGTAGTGCAGGAACTTCTTGACGTCCTCGGTCAACCCGACACCGTCGTACAGGTCCTGCGTGTACTGCACCTCGTTCTCGTAGAGCTCGAACAGCAGGTTGAACGTGTAGTCCTTGATCTCCTGCTTGCGCTCCTCGGAAGCGCCTTCCAGGCCCTTCTGGAACTTGTAGCCGATGTAGTACCCGTGGACGGCTTCATCGCGGATGATCAGGCGGATCAGGTCGGCGGTGTTCGTCAGCTTCGCCCGCGAGGACCAGTACATCGGCAGGTAGAAGCCGGAGTAGAACAGGAACGACTCGAGCAGCGTCGACGCGACCTTGCGCTTCAGGGGGTCGTCACCGGTGTAGTAGTCGAGGACGATCTGCGCCTTCTTCTGCAGGTTCGGGTTCTCCGTGGACCAGCGGAAAGCGTCGTCGATCTCGGGCGTCGAGGCGAGCGTCGAGAAGATCGACGAGTAGCTCTTCGCGTGCACCGACTCCATGAACGCGATGTTCGTGTAGACGGCTTCTTCGTGCGGGGTGATCGCGTCGGGGATCAGGCTGATCGCGCCGACGGTGCCCTGGATGGTGTCGAGCAGCGTCAGGCCGGTGAACACCCGCATGGTCAGCTGCTGCTCCTCGGGCGTGAGCGTGTTCCACGACTGCACGTCGTTCGACAGCGGCACCTTCTCGGGCAGCCAGAAGTTGTTGACCAGCCGGTTCCAGACCTCGACGTCCTTGTCGTCCTGGATGCGGTTCCAGTTGATGGCACTGACCGCGCTGATCAGCGGGATGGACTTGCCCGTTGCGTGGACCGGGTCGGTGAGGGTCATGGGATCGTCTTCCGGATTCGAGATGGTGATCTGGTGTCGGACTGGAGGCACGGGGCGGGGCCCGCCCCGTGCCTCCAGGATGTGGACAGTCGCGTCAGCGACCGACCGCTACAGCATGCAGCTGACGCAGCCTTCGACCTCGGTGCCCTCGAGGGCGAGCTGGCGCAGACGGATGTAGTAGATCGTCTTGATGCCCTTGCGCCATGCGTAGATCTGGGCCTTGTTGATGTCGCGGGTGGTGGCGGTGTCCTTGAAGAACAGCGTCAGCGACAGACCCTGGTCGACGTGCTGCGTCGCCGCGGCGTACGTGTCGATGATCTTCTCGGCACCGATCTCGTACGCGTCCTGGTAGTAGTCCAGGTTGTCGTTCGTCATGAACGGCGCCGGGTAGTAGACGCGGCCGAGCTTGCCTTCCTTGCGGATCTCGATCTTCGACGCGATCGGGTGGATCGACGACGTCGAGTGGTTGATGTACGAGATCGAACCGGTCGGCGGGACGGCCTGCAGGTTCTGGTTGTAGATGCCGTTCTCCTGGACGGACGCCTTCAGCGCCTTCCAGTCGTCCTGCGTCGGGATCGTCACGTTCGCGTTCGCGAAGAGCTCGCGGACACGCTCGGTCGCCGGCGTCCACTCCTGGTCGGTGTACTTGTCGAAGAACTCGCCCGACGCGTACTTCGAGTCACGGAAGCCGTCGAAGGTCTCCCCCGTCTCGATCGCGATGTTGTTCGAGGCGCGCAGGGCGTGGAACAGCACCGTGTAGAAGTAGATGTTCGTGAAGTCGATGCCCTCTTCGGAGCCGTAGAAGACGCGCTCACGAGCCAGGTAGCCGTGCAGGTTCATCTGGCCGAGGCCGATGGCGTGCGACTTGTCGTTGCCGTCCTCGACCGAGCGGACCGACGAGATGTGCGACATCTGCGAGACCGAGGTCAGGCCGCGGATCGCGGTCTCGATGGTCTTGCCGAAGTCCGGCGAGTCCATCGTCAGCGCGATGTTCAGCGAGCCGAGGTTGCAGGAGATGTCCTTGCCGATCTCCTTGTAGGACAGGTCCTCGTTGAAGGTGGTCGGCGTGTTGACCTGCAGGATCTCCGAGCACAGGTTGGACATGTTGATCCGACCCTTGATCGGGTTGGCCTTGTTCACCGTGTCCTCGAACACGATGTACGGGTAGCCCGACTCGAACTGGATCTCGGCGATGGTCGTGAAGAAGTCACGCGCCTTGATCTTCGTCTTCTTGATGCGCGAGTCGTCGACCATCGCGCGGTAGTTCTCGGAGATCGGGACGTCGCCGAAGGGCATCCCGTAGACCTTCTCGACGTCGTACGGCGAGAACAGGTACATGTCCTCGTTGTTCTTCGCGAGCTCGAACGTGATGTCCGGCACGACGACGCCGAGCGACAGCGTCTTGATGCGGATCTTCTCGTCGGCGTTCTCGCGCTTGGTGTCGAGGAACTTCATGATGTCGGGGTGGTGGGCCGACAGGTAGACAGCACCGGCACCCTGACGTGCACCGAGCTGGTTCGCGTACGAGAAGGAGTCTTCCAGCAGCTTCATCACGGGGATGATGCCCGAGGACTGGTTCTCGATCTGCTTGATCGGGGCGCCGGCTTCGCGGATGTTGGAGAGCAGCAGGGCCACGCCGCCGCCGCGCTTCGAGAGCTGCAGCGAGGAGTTGATGCCGCGCGAGATCGACTCCATGTTGTCCTCGATGCGGAGGAGGAAGCAGGAGACGAGCTCGCCGCGCTGCGCCTTCGCGGTGTTGAGGAACGTCGGGGTCGCGGGCTGGAAGCGGCCGGCGATGATCTCCTCGACGAGGTCGATCGCGAGCTGCTCGTTGCCCTGCGCCAGGCCGAGGGCGGTCATCACGACGCGGTCCTCGAAGCGCTCGAGGTAGCGCTTGCCGTCGAACGTCTTGAGCGTGTAGCTCGTGTAGTACTTGAACGCACCGAGGAACGTCTGGAACCGGAACTTCTTGGAGTACGCCAGGTCGTTGAGCTTCTGGATGAACTCGAGCGAGTACTGCTCGATCGTCGCCGCTTCGTAGTACTCGTTCTCGACCAGGTAGTCCAGCCGCTCCTTCAGGTTGTGGAAGAAGACGGTGTTCTGGTTGACGTGCTGCAGGAAGAACTGCTTCGCGGCCTCACGGTCCTTGTCGAACTGGATGTTCCCGTCCGCGTCGTAGAGGTTGAGCATCGCGTTGAGGGAGTGGTAGTCCATCCCCGTCTGCGGCGACGTCAGATCGACGTCTGCAACTGCTGCGTCCAAAATGCATCCAATCCTGAGTTGACCGCGCGGACGTCGTCCGGCGTTCCGAAGAGTTCGAACCTGTAGAGGAGAGGGACGCCGCACTTCTGTGCGATGACGTCCCCGGCCAGGCCGTAGGCCTCGCCGAAGTTCGTGTTGCCCCCGACGACCACTCCGCGGATGAGCGAGCGGTTCTGTTCGTCGTTGAGGAACTTGATGACCTGCTTGGGCACAGCGCCCTGCCCGTTGCCGCCGCCGTACGTCGGCAGGACGAGCACGTACGGCTCGTCCACGCGCAGGAACGGTTCGTTCGGGTAGAGCGGGATGCGGTCTGCGTCACGGCCGAGCTTCTCGACGAAGCGTGCGGTGTACCCGGACACGCTCGAGAAGTAGACGAGGCGACTCATGTGCGCGCTCCTTGTGAGAGGTGCGGACAGCAGATCAGGAGTGGCCTGTCGGAGGCGCTGTGTGCCTCCAGGCCGGCGGAGGTGCGGGTCCCGGGTCGGGACCCGCACGGCTCACGCGAGTTCGGCGCTGAGCGTCGCGATCTTGTCGGGACGGAAGCCCGACCAGTGGTCGTCGTCGGTGACGACGACGGGGGCCTGCATGTAGCCGAGGCTCTTGACGTGCTCGAGCGCGGCTTCGTCGGCGGAGACGTCGAGCACCTCGTACTGGATGCCCTTGTTGTCGAGCGCGCGGTACGTCGCGGTGCACTGGACGCAGGACGGCTTGGTGTAGACGGTGACGGCCATGATCTCCCCTGGTTCTTGCTGGTTGTTCGTGCTGTGGAGTGGTGCTGGTGTCGGGTGCCGCTTGCACCTGCCCGCTGGCACCTGCGCAGACGTGTCCGGGAAGGGGCCGCTGCGGTGGCTCCACACTACATCTAGTGGCTGGCCGAGGCACCGACCACAAGAGGAAGTGTTACAGCCGTGTAGTTCTCCACAACGCCCTCCACAGTCTGTGGATTCCCGGGAGGCCCGGAATCACGCCAGTCTGCGGCCCACCACCGACACTTCCCCACACCGGTGGACAGCCTCGATCCACAAGTGTGGAATCAGCGCGTCGGCGTGTCGCGGACGGTCCTCCACACGGGCCTCCGGAGGCCGCTCGTCCACAGCACCCCCGGACGGGTGACGGCCCCGTCCGTCCGGTCCGTACACTCGTCTCGTGAGCGCCTACGGACCCCTGCTGAAGACCCCCGGAGTCGGTCGCGTCATCGCAGCGCAGCTCACCGCGCGGTTCCCGTTCGGCATGCTCTCGCTCGCGTACCTGCTGCACGTCGAGCACGTCTTCCACTCGTACGGCGCCGCCGGGCTCGTGCTCGCGACGACGAGCATCGGCCAGGCCATCGCCGGTCCGCTCACCAGTCGGTGGATGGGCAGCTGGGGCATGCGTCCGGTCCTGGTGCTGACGAGCATCGTCGCGCTGCTCAGCATGGGCGTCGTCGCGTTCGCCACCATGCCGCTCTGGGCGTACGTGGTCGTCGGGTTCCTCGGCGGCCTGGCGGTCCCGCCCGTGCAGCCCGCGGTGCGCACCATCTACCCCAAGATGGTGACCTCGTCGCAGCTCACGCCCCTGTTCTCCCTGGACGCCAGCGCGCAGGAACTCATCTGGGTCGCCGGCCCGGTCATCACGACGTTCGTCGCGACGCAGGTCGGCACCGTGCAGGCGATCGTCGTGGCGATGGTGTTCCTGGTCGTCGGCGGCGTGTGGTTCATCGCCTCCCCCGAGCTCGGCCGCGTCCGCATCCCCCGCTCGAAGCGTGCGTTCGGCGTCGTGCTGCGCCGCCCCTCGGTCGTCGTGGCGACCCTGACCGGCCTGCTGCTCATCGGGGCGTGCGCCGCGGTCGAGGCCAGTGTCACGAGCGTCTTCGGCGAGGGCAGCCCGAACGCCGGCATCGTCCTCGCGGTGTTCGCCGTCGGGTCGCTCGCCGGCGGGCTCGCGCTCGGGCACCGTCCGATCTCCCCGAACACCCTGTGGGCGCGCATGTGCATCGTGTTCGTCGGACTCGCGCTGGCCGTGGGCGGCACGGACTTCTGGTGGCTCTGCCTGGCGCTCGTGATCGCCGGCGCCGGCATCGCCCCGGCCCTCGCGGTGATGTTCGGCTCGGTGTCCGCGACCGTGAAGTTCTCCGACACGGCAGAGGCCTACGGCTGGATGGGCACCGGGCAGCTCATCGGCGCCGCGGGTGGCTCGGCGGTGGCCGGGTTCCTCATCGACGCGAACGGGCCCTCGGGCGGCATGACCGTCGGCGCGGTGATGGCGGCGGCCGGCGTGGTGCTGCCGCTCGTCGCGAAGCGGTGGCTGCCCGACCTGCGCGGCCGTGACGCGAGTCCCATCCCCGACACCGAGCCGGTGACGCTGCCGAGCTGACGCCGCGGGGCAGGGCATGCCCCCACCACGATCGGCAGGATGGGTGCATGGTCACCTCGATCCCCCTCCGCGACGGCGGCAGCATCCCCGCGATCGGCTTCGGCGTCTACAAGGTCGACGACGCCCAGGCCGAGACGGCGGTCGGCCTCGCGCTCGACGCCGGCTACCGGCACGTCGACACCGCCGAGATGTACGGCAACGAAGCCGGTGTCGGCAAGGCGATCCGTGCCTCCGGGCTCGACCGTGACGACGTCTTCGTGACCACCAAGGTGTGGAACGACCACCAGGGGCGCGACGCGACGCTGCGGGCGTTCGACGCGAGTCTCGAGCGGCTGGGGACCGACACGGTCGACCTGTACCTCATCCACTGGCCGGCCGCTGCGAACGACCGCTACGTCGAGACCTGGCGGACGCTGGTCGAACTGCGCGAGCAGGGCCGTGCGCGGAGCGTCGGCGTCTCGAACTTCCAGGTGCCGCACCTGCAGCGGCTGATCGACGAGACCGGCGAGGTCCCCGCGCTCAACCAGGTCGAACGGCACCCGTGGCTGCCCCAGCGCGAGCTCATCGCGTTCCACGAGCAGCACAGCATCGCCACGGGGGCGTGGTCACCGCTCGGCCGCGGTCGGCTCGTCGACGAACCGGTGCTCACGGGCATCGCGGACGCGCACGGGGTCAGCGTCGCGCAGGTGCTCGTCCGGTGGAACGTGCAGCAGGGCGTGGTGGTGCTGCCGAAGTCGGTCACGCCCGCGCGGATCCGGTCGAACCTCGACGTCGACGGGTTCGTGCTGACCGAGGACGACCTCGCGGCGATCGCCACGCTCGAGTCCGGGCAGCGCACCGGCTCCCACCCGGACACCGTCTCCTAGCGCGACCGGCCGGGCCCGGCCTCGCTCAGCCCTCGCGGTCCTCCTCGGACTGCCAGGGCAGGTGCAGGTCGCCCGGCTCGGGCTCGACGTCGCCGGCGTCGTCGGCCCCACCGGTGCCGGGCGCGGCCACGACACGGGACGGATCGATGCCGTCCGCCTCCAGGTCCTCGCGGCTGCGCTGGTCCGTCTGCGCCGCCACGGTCTCCCGCTCGCTCGACGGGCTGTAGGACGTGTCCGCGGCCTCCTGCTCGGACGCGCTCACGCCGTCGGCGCCCTCGTGGTGCGCGGCGTCGCGGAGCGCGTCGCTCCGTGCACGGTCGTCGGAGGCTTCGGGGCCGGGTGCGTCCGGGATGCTGTCGCTCATGGGCTGCACAGTAGGCCGGTGACCTCCGGTACCGGTTCGGTCACGGCGCTCGTGATCCGCTTCCCGCTCCACTACGGTCGTCGCGAGGGGGTCCGACATGGGACGCAGGACGGTCACGGCATCGATCGCGATCGCGGGGGTGACGGCGCTGGTGCTCACCGGTTGCTCGGTGTTCGGCGGGGACGACCCGCTGCCGAAGCCCACCGGGCACGCGGCACCGAGCGCATCGGCGCACCCGGACAGCGGCACGGACGGCAGCGGCACCGGAACTGACGGCACCGCTCAGCAGGTCGTGACGAAGCAGGCGGTCCCCGCGGGCACCGTCGTCGCCGAGACGGACCTCGTCTCGAAGTCCGGCGACACCGCCGTGCACGTGCGCGTCGTGGCGGACGACGCCGGCACCTTCGACGCGCAGCTCTCCGGCTACCGCACGACGAACCCCCAGCCGATGACGGTCGAGTTCCGCCGGTCGGCTGCCTCGCCCGGCGACGGGTTCGACTGGGAGTCGGTCGCCTCGACGACCTGGCAGGCGGACGCCCCGGCGCCCACGTCGATCAGCCTCTCCGACGCGGGGTCCTTCCCCGACTGGCTGCACAGCGTCGTCCTCGTGCCCGCGGCGACCACGCAGGCAGCCGACACCGACGACTCGGACACTCCGATCGACGCAGACCGACCGTGGGTCGGGAGCGTCCTGGCGGCGGCGACCCTGCAGTGGCACATCCCGAGTCCGTACCCGGACCTGCACGTCCAGGTCGGCGCCGCCCGTGCCGGCGCCTACGGGTGGGTCTTCGACGCGGCGGGCGACAAGCTCACCGCGCCCGGCAGCGGTGTGCCGACGTCGTACCGGGTGTCCCACGGCGACGACCAGACCACGGTCGCGAAGCGCTTCGGCCTGACCCTGGCGCAGCTCCGGTGGTTGAACCCCACGATGCGGGTGCACGGCAACGGCTGGTTGTACGAGGACACCGACCTGAACCTCGACCCCGCCGGACGCTGACCACGGCGGCACCGCCCGGTCCGTTACGCTCGACCCCGCACCCGCACCACCCTGGAGGTCACCCCGTGACGATCGTCGCCGCCGCAGACGGATCCGCCCTCGGCAACCCCGGCCCGGCCGGCTGGGCCTGGTACGTCGACGACGACCGCTGGGCCGCCGGCGGCTGGCCGCGCGCCACGAACAACATCGGCGAGCTCACCGCCGTCCTGCAGCTGCTCCGCGCGACGAAGGACACCGGCGAACCGCTCCACATCCTGTGCGACAGCCAGTACGCGATCAAGGCGTGCACCGAGTGGCTCGCCGGGTGGAAGCGGAAGGGCTGGCGGAAGGCCGACGGCAAGCCCGTGCTGAACGTCGAGATCATCAAGGAGCTCGACGCCGAACTGCAGGGCCGCAAGGTCACGTTCGAGTGGGTCCGCGGGCACGTCGGCCACGAGATGAACGAGGCCGCGGACGTCCGTGCCCGCGGTGCCGCGACCGCGTACCAGAACCACACCGAGGTCCCGACGGGCCCGGGATGGCCGGGCAAGCAAGTCGACCCGGCACCCGAGCCGGTACAGGTCGAACCGCCCGCGACCCTGTTCTAGAACCGGACCGAGGCGACCACCGGACCGACGCGACCGGCGAACCGGTCGCAGCGCGGTCAGTACGTCCCGTCGCGCCGGTCCTGGCGGGTGATCTGCTCCCCCGACGCCGGGTCGATCCCCGACCGCGTCGTGGTGGTCGTCCGGCGACCGCCGAACCCGACCGCCAGGCTGATGATGAGGAGCACGACGCCCGCGGCCATCAGGATGTACCCGATCAGACGCAGGTCGACCCCGGCGAGCTGGATGTCCAGGGCGAACGCCACGATGGCGCCGATGACGATCAGGGCGATGCTCGATCCGATGCGCATGGGAGTTCCTCTCGACGGATCCGGCTGTCCGGGCTGCCGTCGAACGTACCCGTCCGTCAGAGTGGACGTTCCCACAGGGCGACGGTGCTCTCCAGGTGGTCGTACCGGTACGGCTTCGTCTCCCCGGTGGGCGTGTAGCTGAGCGCCCGCCAGAACGGCTCCGCGACGGCGGCGTTCGTCGCGACGATCCCGAGGCGCAGCCGACCGACCCCCGGCACCGAGCGCACCCGGTCGACGACGGCCTCGTGCAGCGCGCGGCCGAGCCCCTGTCCCTGCCGGTCCCCGCGGACGAGCAGCAGTCCGACGAAGGCCGCGCCCGGGTCCGGGTAGCCGAACAGCACGTCCGCGAACGCCACGAGCCGGTCCCCGTCGAACAGCCCCCAACCGTGCTTGCCCACCGGGTGGAAGCCCTCGGGCACGCTCATCAGCGCGCTCAGGGCGTCCGCCGGCCCGGGCGGGTACCCGGTGATCCGCTCGGCGTAGTCCGGAGCGGACTCGAGCAGGTCCTGCAGCGCGGCGACGTCAGCGTCGCCGTCGAGCGACCGGAAGACCGGATCGGTGACCGCGCCCATCAGTCGACGTCCACGTCCGTCCAGCCGTCGAACCGGCCGATCTCGGTGACCCGGACGACGGCCTCGCCCGCGGCGTCCGACGCGTCGAGGTCGATCGTCGCCGAGAACCCGAAGTCCTTGTCACCCGCCGGGTCGGCGAAGATCTGCCGCGCGCGCCACGTCCGTCCCTCCTCGGACAGCACCAGGTACTGCATCGACCGCGCGTCCGCGTCCGTGCCGATCGTGTCGTGCGCGTCGTAGTACTCCTCGAGCACGTCGTCCCAGGCCGAGCGGTCGAAGCCAGAGGAAGCGTCGAGCGCCCCGAGTCCCGCCGGGTCGTCCGCCGCCGCGAGCAGCACCCGCTGGAACAGCGCGTTCCGCACGAGCACCCGGAACGCCCGCGGGTTCCCGGTCAGGCGCGCGGGCTGCGGAGGGGCGATCTCGCCCGTGGAGGACGAGCCGGCTTCCGCCTCGGCACGAGCGACGTCGCCGTTGACGAGCGCCTCCCACTCGTCGACGAGCGAGGAGTCCGTCTGCCGGACGACCTCGCCGAGCCACTCGATCAGGGCCTCGAGCTCGGGTGTCCGCTGCTCCTCGGCGATGGTCTGCCGCATGGTCCGGTACGCGTCGGACAGGTACCGGAGCACGAGTCCCTCGGAGCGGGTGAGGTCGTAGAACCGCACGAAGTCCCCGAACGTCATCGCCCGCTCGTACAGGTCACGGACGACGGCCTTCGGCGACAGCGCGAAGTCGAGCACCCACGGCTGCTCCGCGGCGTAGGCCTCGTACGCGGCCTCCAGCAGTTCGGCCAGCGGGCGCGGCCAGGTGACCTCCTCGAGCAGCTCCATCCGCTCCTCGTACTCGATCCCCTCCTGCTTCATCCGGGCGACGGCCTCGCCGCGCTCCTTGAACTGCTGCTGCGACAGGATCGCCCGTGGATCATCGAGGGTCGCCTCGACGACGGAGACCATGTCCAGCGCGTACGTCGGCGACTCGGGGTCGAGCAACTCGAACGCGGCCAGCGCGAACGGCGACAGCGGCTGGTTGAGCGCGAAGTTCTGCTGCAGGTCGACCGCCAGCCGGTACACGCCGTCCACCCGCTCGATGACCCGCGCGTTGACCAGGGTCCGCGCGATGGTGAGCGCGCGCCGGGCCATCGCGTACTGGCGTGCCCGCGGCTCGTGGTTCTCGAACACCAGCGCGCGGATCTCGTCGAACGGCGAGCCGCCGCGCGCGACGACGGCGAGCACCATCGCGTGCGTGATCCGCATCCGTGACACCATCGGTTCGGGCTCCGCCGCGATGAGTCGCTCGAAGGACGCCTGCCCCCAGGAGACGAACCCCTCCGGCGCCTTCTTCTTCTTGACCTTGTTCTTCTTCTTCGGGTCGTCCCCGGCCTTGGCCACGGCGCGGGCGTTCTCGATCTCGTGCTCGGGGGCCTCGGCGACGACGTCGCCCTCGGTGTCGTAGCCCGCGCGACCGGCACGTCCGGCGACCTGGTGGAACTCGCGCGCGGACAGCTGGCGCATCTTGGTGCCGTCGAACTTGGTCAGCCCGGTCAGCAGCACCGACCGGATCGGCACGTTGATCCCGACCCCCAGGGTGTCGGTGCCGCAGATCACCGGCAGCAGGCCGCGCTGGGCAAGCTGCTCGACGAGCCGCCGGTACTTCGGCAGCATGCCCGCGTGGTGCACACCGATGCCGGCCCGGATCAGGCGGGACAGCGTCTGCCCGAACCCGGCACTGAACCGGAACTGCGCGATCGCGTCGGCGATCTCGTCCCGACGAGCACGATCGGCGACGCGCACGGACATCAGCGCCTGCGCCCGCTCGAGCGCCGCCGCCTGCGAGAAGTGCACGATGTAGACCGGCGCCTTGCCCTCCTCGAGCAGCCGTTCGACGGTCTCCTGCACGGGAGTCATGACGTACTCGTAGGACAGCGGCACCGGCCGCGAGACACCGGTCACCCGGGCGGTCGGGCGTCCGGTCCGCCGGGACAGGTCGTCGGCGATGGTCGTCACGTCGCCGAGGGTCGCCGACATGAGCAGGAACTGCGCCCGCTCGAGCACGAGCAGCGGCACCTGCCACGCCCACCCGCGGTCGGGGTCGCCGTAGAAGTGGAACTCGTCCATCACGACGACGTCGACCTCGGCGTCCGGCCCCTGTCGCAGAGCGAGGTTCGCGAGGATCTCGGCCGTGCAGCACACGATCGGGGCGTCGGCGTTCACGCTCGAGTCGCCGGTGACCATCCCGACGTTCTGCGCGCCGAACAGGTCGACGAGCTGGAAGAACTTCTCGGACACGAGCGCCTTGATCGGGGCGGTGTAGTAGCTCCGCTTCCCCTCGGCGAGCGCCGCGAAGTGCGCGCCGGCCGCGACGAGCGACTTCCCGGTGCCGGTCGGCGTGCTGAGCACCACGTTCGCGCCGGAGACGAGCTCGATGACCGCCTCGTCCTGCGCCGGGTAGAGCGGCCGGCCGCCCGAGGCGGCCCAGTCGACGAAGGCCTCGTAGACCGCGTCCGGGTCGACGGCGCCGTCGACCGCCGCCGGCAGGGCGGCGACGAGCGGCGGGACGGTGGTGACGTCGGTCATGCGTCCATCCTCCCAGGTGGGTGGTGACCCAGAGGCGGCCGGGAGGATCGGGGCGGGCCCGCCACGATCCTCCCGGCCGGCGTGTGGATGCGCATGCATACACTCGAGACGTGCGCGAACTCGGATTCCTCTCCTTCGTCCCGAATCACGGCGGACCGGCCGGCGCTGCCGGCGCCCTCGAGGACGGCCTGCGGCTCTTCGAGACCGCGGAGTCCCTCGGCTACGGCACCGGCTGGGTGCGCGGCCGACACTTCGAGCCGTTCCTCACCAGCCCCATGACGTTCTTCGCCGCCGCGGCCCAGCGGACGAGCACGATCGGCTTCGGCACGGCCGTGCTCGGCATGCGCTACGAGGACCCGGTGCGCCTGGCCGAGGACGCCAGCACGGTCGACCTGCTGAGCGGCGGCCGCGTGCAGCTCGGCATCAGCACGGGCATCGCCGGGTACGGGCCGATCCTGGACCCGGTGTTCGGCAGTACCGAACGGAGCTTCCGCGACGAGGCCGAGGCCCGGGCCGCTCGGCTGCTCGAGGTGTTGCGTGGCGAGCCGCTCGGGACCTCGGGCAAGGGCTACGAGAGCATCCCTGCCGACACCGAGCTGACGCTGCAGCCGCAGAGCCACGGCCTGCTCGACCGCGTCTGGTGGGGCGGGGGCAGCCTGGGGACGGCCGAGCGCACGGCGGACAAGGGCCTGCTGCTGCACTGCTCGACCCTGAACACCGAGGACACGGGCGAGCCGTTCGCCGTCGCCCAGGCGGCGCAGATCGCGGCGTACCGGGAGCGCTTCGCGGCGCAGCACCCGGACCGGACCGCGAAGGTCGCCGTCGGCCGCATCGTGGTCCCGCTCCTCGACGACCACGACCGCGCGGTGCACGAGGAGTTCCTGACCGGGTACGCGAGCGGCATGGACGACGAGGGCCGACCGCGCTCCGGGCCGCCGTTCCGCTTCAGCAAGGTGGTCGCGGGCGGGGTCGCGGAGATCGTCGACGCCCTCGCCGCGGATCCCGCCGTGACCGCGACGGACGAGCTCGTCGTCACCCTGCCGGCGAACGGCGACTCGGTCGCACACGAGCGGATCCTGCGCGTCGTCGCCGAGGAGGTCCTGCCGCACCTGCGGTGATCCCTGCGCAGCAGCGGATCGGGCTGGGAGAGGTGCACCCGGCCGGGCTTCGACGGGGTTGGTGAAGCCCCGGAGCCCTGGCCGGATGACCATCTCATCCCTGATCCGGAGGGGATGGTGCGCCGAGTCTTTCACTTCTCGAAGAATTTGTCATCATCGCTCCGGGGGGAAAATGACAGTTCGTCATCCGATGCGTGAAATGGTCAATGATCCCCCTCGGGACCATTGACCCCGGACGACGAATGCGCCCCCGCGCGGACGCGGAGGCGCATTCTGACGCACCGGGATCGCAGGGGCTCCGACGGCCGGATCAGGAGACCGCGTCGCTCACACAGCGACCCCGTATCGGTACGCGCGCCGACGGTAACCAGCCGACAGGCGCGCATCGATGCTACTCAATGCAACAACCCAACGCACGCAAACCGGATCACTCCAGTTCGAGGGTCGTCGTCCCGACCTCGGCGGCCACGGACTCCGCGACGTGCAGCGTGAAGGTGCCGGGTTCGTAGCGCCAGGCGCCGTCCCAGTGCGCGAACGCCCGGGCCGGGACCTCGATCGAGACCTCGGTCGACTCGCCCGCAGCGAGCCGTACGGGTGCGAAGCCGACGAGCCACCGCACCGGACGGTCGACGGCCGACTCCGCGCGCGAGGCGTAGACCTGCACGACGTGCTTGCCCGCACGGTCGCCGGTGTTCGCGACGGTCGCAGTGACGATGACCGCGTCCCCCTCGGACACCGTCGGCGTCGCGCTGATGCCGTCGATCGACCACGTCGTGTACCCGAGGCCGTGGCCGAACGGGTACGCGGGCTCGGTGCCGGCGCGGAGCCAGGCACGGTAGCCGACGTGCACCCCCTCGTCGTACACGACCTTGCCGTCGATGGGCGTGACGTTCGCGACCGGGACGTCCTCGAGCGTCGTCGGCCAGGTGGTGGGCAGGCGTCCACCGGGCTCGGCCGCGCCGGTGAGGACGTCGGCCAGGGCGTTGCCGTACTCCTGGCCGCCGAACCAGGTCAGGAGCACCGCAGCGACGTCGTCCCGCCAGGGCATCTCGACCGGAGACCCGGAGTTGACCACCACGACGGTGTTCGGGTTGGCGGCCGCGACGGCCCGGACCAGGTCGTCCTGGTGGCCGGGGAGCGCGAGCGACGAGCGGTCGTAGCCCTCGGACTCCACCTTGCTGTTCGTGCCGACGACGACGATCGCGACGTCAGCGCCGGTGGCGGTCGCGACGGCGGCGTCGATCAGCGCGGCGGGGTCGGCGTCGCTCGGCTCGGAGCCGAACTGGTACGCGAGCACGCCGCCGAGCGCCTCGTCCTGCACGATGTCGTACTCGATGCGGATTGCGACCTGCTGCCCCTCCTGCACCTGCACGGGCACCGAGCGCGCCGGCGGGTTGAGGAACGCGGCGCCGAGCTGGTCGCCCTCGTACGGCACGGTCTCGTCGAGCAGGAGCTCGCCGTCGATCCACAGGCGCGAGTGGCCGGCGGCGCCGATGCCGATCCGGACGGTGCCGGTCGACTCGGCGGTGTAGGTCGTGGTGATGTCGAGCCGGTCGGCCTCGCGCGTCGGGGCGTCGCCGCCGAACCAGAACAGCGCGGTGGCGCGGCGGTCCTCGACGTACAGCTCCTCGCCGTCCTTGACGAAGGCGACGCGGGCGCCGGGCTCGCCGGTGCCCGGGTTCGTGATGCTCGCGAGCGGGAACTCGGCGATGCCCTCCTGCACCACGGCACCGATGGCGTAGTCCACCGTCGCGCCCGGGAACGCCGCGCGGATGCCCTCGATCGGCGTGACGACCCGCTCCGGGACGACCGTCGCGGAGCCGCCGCCCTGGGTGCGGGCCTGGTCGGCGTTGTGGCCGACGATCGCGATGCGCGACACCGCGGCGGCGTCAAGCGGCAGTACGCCCTCGTTGCGGACGAGCACGGTGCCCTCGGCCTCGGCGGCGCGGACGAAGGCGACCCCGTCCTCCACGTGCACGGGGCGCTCGGCGACGGGCTCGAAGCCCTCGAGCGCACCGACCCGGGCGGCGAGCGTCAGGATGCGGTGGACCTTCCGGTCGATCGCGGCCATCGGCACCTCACCCGACTCGACCGCCTGCAGCAGGGGGCCCTCGCTCCACCACGGGTTCGGTCCGGGCATCGCGACGTCCTGCGACGCCTTGGCGGACTCGACCGAGCGCACGCCCGTCCAGTCCGACACGACGATGCCGTCGAAGCCCCACTCCGAGTTCAGCGGCGTCTCGAGCAGGTCGTTCTCCGACGCGGTGACGCCGTTGATCGCGTTGTACGACGACATGACCGCCCACGCGTGCGCCTCGGTCACGGCCTTCTCGAACGCGAGCAGGTACAGCTCACGGAGCGCCCGGTCCGACACCTCGGTCGACGCGGTGAAGCGGTCGGTCTCGTAGTCGTTCGCGATGTAGTGCTTCGGGGTCGCGGCGACGCCGTTCTCCTGGACGCCGGCGACGTAGCTCGCGGCGAGGTCGCCGGTCAGCACGGGGTCCTCGCTGAACGCCTCGAAGTGCCGGCCGCCGAGCGGGGAGCGGTGCAGGTTGATGGTCGGCCCGAGGACGACGTCGACGCCCTTGCGCCGCGCCTCCACCGCGGCGGCGGCGCCGTAGCGCTTCGCGATCGCGCGGTCCCAGCTCGCCGACAGGGCGGTCGCGGACGGCAGGTTGAGCGACGGGTCGCGCTCGTCCCACACCTCGCCACGGACGCCGGAGGGCCCGTCGGACATCAGGATCCGGCGTAGGCCGATCTTCTCGATCGGCCAGGTGGTCCAGAAGTCGCGTCCGGTCAGCAGCTGGACCTTCTCCTCGGTGGTCAGCTGTCCGACGAGCGCGTCGATGCGCTCGGTCAACGGCGACGCACTGGAGGCGCGGGGCGTTTCTTCCACGGTGGTCACGATGGTCGGTCCCTTCGTTGTGCGACGGGCGACGGGGCACGACCTCCGCGCGCCATCGTCGGCGGCTGGCGCCAGCGTAGCACCCAAAACCTTTCTGTACTCGGTTTTGCCGTCCGTCCGCGGGCGGTACGCTCGCGCCATGGCACGACGGGGTTCGTACGCGAAGGGCATCGCCAAGCGCGAGGAGATCCTCACCGTCGCGCTCGAACTCGTCGCCCAGCAGGGCTTCCGCCGCACGAGCATCAAGGACATCGCCGACGCGGTGGGGCTCACGCAGGCCGGGCTGCTGCACTACTTCGACTCGAAGGACGAGCTCTGGGTCGAGATCCTCCGCCGCCGCGACGAGCACGACAACGCGCAGGACTGGAACGCCTCGAACCCGGCCGAGCTCCTCGCCGCCGTGGTCCGGCACAACGCCGAGGTCCCGGGGCTGGTGCAGATGTTCGTGAACCTGTCCGCCGCGGCCGCCACGGACCCGGAGCACCCGGCGCACGAGTACTTCCGGCAGCGCTACGACTTCACCCGGGCGGACATGACCCGGCAGTTCCGCGACATGCAGCAGGACGGGCGGCTGCGCGCCGACGTCGACGCCGAGCGGCTCACCAGCGTGATGCTCGCGGTGTCGGACGGCATGCAGATCCAGTGGCTGTACGACCCGTCGCGCGACATGGCCGAGCACGTGGAGCTCGTCGCACAGCTCGCCATCACCCAGGCGGCGGCCCCGGCCCGCTGACACGCCGGTTCGGCGATCCACCGGAGGGCTGCGTCGCCGGGACAGGTACCGCCAGTGCCTGGTCCCGCCCAGCACCCGCGCGGCAGGATGGGACCCGGCCGACCAGGCCGTCCGACGACGAT
Source organism: Curtobacterium sp. AG1037 (assembly GCF_003349855.1). Classification (NCBI taxonomy): domain Bacteria; kingdom Bacillati; phylum Actinomycetota; class Actinomycetes; order Micrococcales; family Microbacteriaceae; genus Curtobacterium; species Curtobacterium sp. AG1037. The sequence goes on from NZ_QQAO01000013.1 coordinate 112,561, forward strand.
GTGGAGTGACGCGATGACGCGTGTTGTGGTGACCGGAGGCAGCGGCAAGCTCGGACGGGCGGTCGTCCGCGACCTCGACGAGCACGGGTACGACGTGGTCCTGCTCGACCGGGTCCCCTCCCCCGACAAGCCCGAGCGGGTGCCGTTCGTCCGCATCGACCTGAGCGACTACGGCCAGGTGCTCGGCGCCCTCACCGGCATCGACGACCGCTACGACTCGGTCGACGCCGTGGTGCACCTGGCGGCCGTACCTGCCCCCGGCCAGGTGCCCGACGTGGCCCTCATCACGAACAACGTGACCGCGTCGATCAACGTCTTCCACGCCGCCCGGGTCGCGAAGGTCAAGAACCTGGTGTGGGCGTCGAGCGAGACCCTGCTCGGGATCCCGATGGGCGAGCACCACCCGCCGTACCTGCCCGTCGACGAGGAGTTCGCGGTGCGCCCGCAGTCCTCGTACTCGCTCGGCAAGGCGGTGGAGGAGGAGATGGCCCGCCACTTCACCCGCTGGGACCCGGAGCTCAAGATGATCGGTCTGCGGTTCTCGAACGTGATGGACGAGACCGACTACCCGGCGTTCCCGTGGGATGCCTCCCCCGAGGCGAAGACGTTCAACCTGTGGTCGTACATCGACTCCCGCGACGGCGCCCAGGCGGTGCGGAAGTCGCTCGAGGCAGACCTGACCGGGTTCGAGGCGTTCGTCATCGCGAGCCCCGACACCGTGATGGACACCCCGACCATCGAGCTCGTCGACCGCTTCGTACCGGACATCGAGCGCCGGGCGGACATCGACGGCACGAGCTCGCTCCTGTCGTCCGACAAGGCTCGCGAGCTCCTCGGCTACGCCCCCGAGCACACCTGGCGCAACCACCGCACGAGCTGACCCCCCTCCCCCTTCCCGCGGAACGCAACGGGAGCGGTTCCTCGCAGCGGAACGTCGCTGCGAGGAACCGCTCACCTTGCTTCTTGCGAGACGCGACGGGCCGGGCCAGGCCGGGCAGGGTCAGGCGGGCAGCAGCAGGCCGTCGAGCACCAGGTCCCGCGCCCGCGACAGCAGGTCCGCGCGCAGGGCCTCCTCGTCCACGCCGGTGATCTGCGCGATCGCCCCGACGATCGCGGCGACGGACAGCTCGCCGTCGCAGGCCCCGACGAACGCGGCGAGCGCCGTGTCGGCGTCCACCCGTCGGCCGAACCCGCCGCCCTGCACGAGCGTGATCACGGTCGGGTCGTCGTTGCCGGGCCAGTAGTGCCGCTCCTCGGTGACGTCGCCGGCGACCCGGAGGTGTGCGGCGGCGAGCGCCTCGTCGTCGTGCACCCCGAGCCACGCCGCGGCGTCGAGCACCCGCGCGACCGTCGCACCGAGCCCCGCGGGGTTGGAGCCGAGCGTCTCGGGGACGCGCTCGAACCGACGGAGGCGACCCGTGCCTCCCGGCTGGGCGCGCCGCACCACGACGTACCCGAAGCCGACCCCGGTGACCCGCCGTGCCGCGAAGTCGTCGAGCCAGGCGTCCACGAGCACGTCGTACTCCGGCGTCCCGGGCTTCGTGCCGCCGTCCCGGATCCAGGTCTCGGCGTAGGCGGGCGGGTCCTCGCGCTCCCGCTCGACCACCCACGTGTCGAGCTCCGACGCGGCGGGGGCGTCAGCGAACCACGAGCGCACGCGGTCGAGGCCGTCGACACCCCAGTGGTACTCCCAGTTGCCGAGCAGCTGGGCGGTCCCCCCGGGTTCCAGGTGGTCGACGAGTCCGCGGAGCACGGTCTCGACGAGTGCGTCGCCGACCATGCCGCCGTCGCGGTACTCGTACGACGGGACGCCCGCACGTCGCGGAGTGATCACGAACGGCGGGTTCGACACGATGCGGTCGAAGCGCTCACCGACGACGGGCTCGAACAGCGACCCGAGCCGGAGCTCGATCCCGTCGACGCCGTTCAGCACGGCGTTGAACCGCGCGATGTCGAGGGCACGCTGCGAGATGTCGGTCGCGACCACCTGGTCGGCGAAGCGGCGGGCGTGCAGTGCCTGGATGCCGCACCCGGTGCCGAGGTCGAGCACCCGCCGCACCCGCACGGGCACCTGCAGCCCGGACAGCGTCGTGGACGCGCCACCGATGCCGAGCACGTGCTCCTCGCCGAGGGCCGTGCCGAGCGCGAGCTCGCCGAGGTCGGAGACGATCCACCAGCTGCCGGCACCGAGGTCGTCCACGAACGCGTACGGGCGCAGGTCGACGGTCGGGAAGACGCGACCGTCGTCGCCCTCGCGCAGCAGCCCCACGGCGAGCACACCGTCGAGACCCGCGATGGGGAAGGCTCGCTCGGCGTCCGACCGCGAGACCGGCAGGCCGAGCACGAACAGCGTCGCGAGGGTCGTCAGCGGTGAGGTCTCCCGCGCGGCCAGGGCCCGGAGCGCGGCGACCCGGGTGCCGCGGTGCAGCGACGCCGCTGCCTCGGCTCCCCAGAGCGCGTCGACCCGCTCGACGGTGAACCCGGCGGCGTCCAGGTCCGCGGCGATCGCGGCGACGACGACGGGGTCGGTCGTGACGGTCGGCAGGACGTGGTGCGGCTGCCCGTTCGGCGCGGCGGCGCTCACGCGGGGACCTCGTCGAGCAGGAGCGCGGCGGGCACCTGCCAGTCGGCGACCAGGTCGAGCAGCCCGGGGAACCGCTGCTGCACGTCCTCGACCCGGACGCGGCTCGACCGCACGAGCCCCTCCTGGTGCTGCTCGAGCAGCCCGGCCTCGCGCAGGACGCGGAAGTGGTGCGTCAGCGTGGACTTCGGTCGGTCCAGCCCGACCCACCCGCAGCTGCGCACCCCGCCCGCCGCGTCGACCAGGTAGCGGTGCAGGATCGCGAGGCGGATCGGGTCGCTCATCGCGTCGAGGACCGTCGGCAGGTCCATCTCGGCGACGGCCGGTTGGGGCAGCCGTTCCGGGGCATCCACGTTCGCGGGCATGACCGCGACGGTAGCACCGTTCGGCTGCAGTACGACTTGCGTCGTACATCGAGCGTGCTGTACGAATACAGTCGTACAGGCTCCGCAGGAGCGACAGCCAGCAGCAGCCAGCAACGACCCCGGAGGAACGCATGCAGTCAGCACGATCGGTCGCGGGGTTCTGGATCCTCGCCGCCATGCTCCTCGTCGCGATGGCATCGTCCGCGGTGCCGTCGCCGATCTACCCCGTCTACGCCGCCGAGTGGCACCTCACCCCGCTCGCCCTCACCGCCGTGTTCGCGATCTACGTCGCCGGGCTCCTCGTCACGATGCTCGTCGCCGGGCGGCTGTCCGACCACGTCGGCCGGAAGCCCGTGCTCGTCGCCGGTGGGCTGCTCCTCGTGCTCTCCCTCGTGCTGTTCGCCGGTGCGGACGGCCCCGTCGCCCTCGTGGTGGACCGTATCGTGCAGGGCGTCGCCGTCGGGCTGCTCATCGGTGCACTCGGTGCGGCCCTCATCGACAACTCGCTCGAGCGCTTCCCGTCCCTCGCCGGGGTCCTGAACGGTGCCGTGCCGCCGTTCGCCCTCGCCACCGGTGCCCTCACGAGCGGCGCCCTGGTGGAGTGGGGTCCCGCGCCCGAACAGCTCGTCTACGTGGTGTTCGGCGCGCTCCTCCTGCTGCTCGTCGTGGCGCTCGTCGTCGTCCCCGAGCGCGTCACCCGACGTCCGGGAGCGCTGCGCTCCCTGCGCCCCACCGTCTCGGTCCCCCGCGCATCCCGCGCCCTGTTCCGCGGCGTCGCGGGCGCCCTCGTCGCCAGCTGGGCCCTCGGTGGGCTGTTCCTGTCGCTCGTGCCCTCCGCGCTCCGCGCCGTGTTCGGCATCGAGGACCACTTCGCCGCCGGCGCCCTGATCGCCGTCGTCACCGGCGTGGGCGGACTCACCGGCCTGGCGATCCAGCGGCTCGACACCCGCCGGAGCCTGCTCATCGGGCTCGTCGCACTCGTCGCCGGACCGGTCGTCACCGTGTCGTTCGTGTTCGCGCACTCGCTGCCCGGCCTGGTCGTCGGCAGTGCGATCGCCGGGGTGGGCTTCGGGGCCGGGTTCCAGGCGCCGCTGCGGATGCTCCTCGCGACCGCCGCACCGACGCACCGCGCCGGACTGCTGTCGTCGGTCTACGTCGTGAGCTACCTGGCGTTCGGTGTCCCCGCGGTCGTGGCCGGCCTCCTCGAGCCGACGTTCGGCTTCGTGCCCGTCCTCGCCGGGTACGGCGCGTTCATCGTCCTCGCGGCGACGGTCGCCCTCGTCCTCCAGCTGGTCTCACGGAGCGCCGCCGACGCCGAAGAGCGCGCCGTGACCGGTCCCGTGCGGACCTGCCCCACGCCGACCGCGGACTGACGCCGCGGCCGGCCCGGGGTCAGTGCCCCGGGCGCGCCTGGTTCGGCCGCTGGTGCGCGCGGACCCCGGTGCTCCGGTGCGCGTCGGCGTGTGCGGCGTCGACGTCGGCCTTGCCGCGGTCGGCCGCGCGACGGAGCCACCGCGGTCCGTGCGCCTTCGCCCAGTCCCAGAAGCGGTGCAGCTGGGCGCGGAGCCACGTGATGATGCGGTGGAAGAAGTGGAACTCGCTCGCCAGGATCGTCAGACCGATGAACACGACGAGCCAACCAGGCCCCGGGAGCGGCACGAGGATGAGCCCGATCACCACGACCAGCCCGCCGACGATGCCGACGAGCACCTTGTAGAACAGGTGCAGCCCCGGCCGCGCGTGGATCCACGTGCGCAGGTCGCGGAACCACCGGAAGCGGTGGGACCCTTCGTCGGTCTGCTGGGCCTCGGCACGCACGACCGCGTCGGGTCGCTCGTGGGTGTCGCCGTCCATGTCGGCACCGTAGGGCGCGCGGCTGGGAAACGGCGGCGCAACCGGTCCACGTGCCGTGAGCGGCGGGACGGACGCGCCACGTGCCTCCCGGCCCGGCCCACGTCCGCCCCGTGGCGGCTCCCACCCGGCGGCCCGGCCCACGTCCGCCCCGTGGCGGCTCCCACCCGGCCTGGAGGCGCGTCACGCGTGGGCGACGCACGTCGCCGCCCACGGGACGGCGGCCAGGCGGGCCTCCGGGACGGGTTCGCCGCCGACGGCGCACCGTCCGTAGGTGCCGGCGTCGAGCCGCGCGAGCGCGGCGTCGACCAGGCGGATCCGCTCCCGCGCGGCGTCGCGGACCGCGCCGAGCGACCCGCGCTCCCACGCGAGGGTCGCGCCCTCGGGGTCGTGCTCGTCGTCGGAGTTCGCGTCGAGCCGGGCGTCGCTGACGTCCCGCATGCTCCGCTCCACGTCGGCGAGCAGCCGCTCGTTGCGCTGCCGTTCCGTCGTGAGCGCCGTGCGGGGATCGTCCATGGCGGCCAAGGTAGTCGGGGCGGAATGGAGCCCGCGCACCATGCGTTCGCATCGGCATGACGAAGATCGGGTTCCTGTCCTTCGGGCACTGGCGCGACGTGCCGGGCTCGCGCGTGCGGAGCGGCCGCGAGGCGCTCGTGCAGGCGATCGACCTCGCCGTCGCCGCCGAGGAGGCCGGGGTGGACGGCGCGTACTTCCGCGTGCACCACTTCGCACCGCAGCAGGCTGCACCGTTCCCGCTCCTCGCCGCGATCGCCGCCCGGACCAGCCGCATCGAGATCGGCACCGGCGTGATCGACATGCGCTACGAGAACCCGCTCTACATGGCCGAGGAGGCGGCGGCGACCGACCTCATCGCCGGCGGCCGACTGCAGCTCGGCGTCTCGCGGGGGTCACCCGAGACCGCCCTGGCCGGGTACCAGCAGTTCGGCTACGTGCCCGAGGCACACGACACCAACGGCGGCGACATGGCGCGGGCCCACACCGACGTCTTCCGTCGCGCGATCGCCGGCGAGCCGATGGCGCACGCGAACCCGCAGATGACCGGTTCGGCCGGGTCGCTCGCGGTGTCCCCGTTGTCGGAGACCCTGCCGGAGCGCATCTGGTGGGGCGCCGGCACCCGGGCCACCGCCGAGTGGACCGCCGAGCAGGGGCTCAACCTGATGTCGTCGACGCTCCTCACCGAGGACACCGGCGTGCCGTTCGACCAGCTGCAGGCCGAGCAGATCGCCCGCTTCCGGTCGACCTGGGCCGAGATGGGCTGGGAGCGCGAACCGCGGGTGTCCGTGTCGCGGAGCATCATCCCGATCACCGACGACGAGTCGCGGCACTACTTCGGCGTCCGTGCGCAGGTCGAGGGGCAGGACCAGGTCGGCCACCTCGACGGCGGACTGGCCCGCTTCGGCCGCTCGTACATCGGCGAGCCGGAGCAGCTCGTCGCGGAGCTCGCGGCCGACGCGGCCGTCCGCGCCGCCGACACCGTGCTCGTGACGGTGCCGAACCAGCTCGGCGTCGACTTCAACGCCCGGCTGCTCGCGGCCACCCGCGCCGTGATGGACGAGGTCGACGCGGCGGTCGTCCCCGCCTAGGTCACGACCCGGCGGGCGCTCCCGGCCACAGCAGGCGGAAGCGCTCGCACAGCACCGGCATGTCCGGCTCCCAGCCACGCGGGTTCTCGGAGTGCTCGCGCCAGTACCGCTCGTGCACCGCGCGCCAGTGCTCGAGCGTGCGGTCGCCCTCGCCCTCGGCCCGGGCGTGCTCGGCGTCGACCTGGTCGAAGGGCACGACGGCGAGCGCCGTGGTCTCGATGACGGCGCGCGGCGCTCCGCGGCCGTCCAGGATGACGCTGAGCTCGCCGATCTCGGGCAGCGGGTCGCCCGTGGCCTCGTAGTCCCACATCGACGACGCCGTACCGTCCTTCGTCCCGCTGAGCACGAGCTCGAGCAGGCCATCGGCGTGACCGGGCGTCGCGCCGAACGCCCACGCCTCCGGGACGGCCTCGGGCAGGGACGGGTCCTCGGCCCGTCGGGCGGCCCAGAAGTCGGTCAGCGTCTCGTCGGCGGTGATCACCCGCCGACCGTAGCGCACCCACTGGTCCCCTTTCCTGCCGACACCCGCCTTGGGGCCGCGGCCGTGCCTCCCGAGCGCGTAGCGTCGAAGCGCACCGTCCACCGCACCCTCCAGGAGCACCCCGTGACACTGCCGGCCGCCGGCTGGTTCCCCGACCCGCAGGACGCGAACCGCCTGCGCTGGTGGGACGGGCACGCCTGGGGCACCGCGACGCACACGATGCCGACGCGGACGGGGCCCGTCATCCCGGTCGTCGTCGCGCCGGTCGGCCCCTCGTTCTCGGTGCAGGGCGGTTCCATGCGGACCGGCTCCTGGGCGTCGGGCAGCACCGCGCCGCGGGTCGGGCTCACCGCGTTCGTGGCCGTCGTGCTCGCGGTCGTGTCGGTGGCCTGGAACCCGTTCGGGGCCGTCAGCGTCGTCGCGATCGTCCTCGGCGTCGTCGGGGTCGTGCGACCGGGGGCGTCCGGTGCACGTCGCGTGGTGGCGCGGAGCGCTGCGGCGAGCGCCCTCGTGGTCGCGGTCGCGACAGCCGCCGTGGCCGTGGCCGCCCAGCTCGCGTCCTGACGCGCGGCCGGCGCCCGTCCCCCTCATCGCCCTCCTGACCCTCGTCGCCCATCCCCTCGATGGAGCAGAAGACGTCGGGTCCGCCCGGCGCACCCGACAGCTACTGCTCCATCAAACGACACCGAGACACCGCAACAGCACCACCACGCCGCGCCGCGCCTCGCCCGCCCTACCGCCGCGCCCGCGGGTGCGCCGTCTGGTACACGTCCCGCAGCATGTCGGCCGTCACCAGCGTGTAGATCTGCGTCGTCGCGACGCTCGCGTGCCCGAGCAGCTCCTGCACGACGCGGACGTCGGCCCCGCCCTCGAGCAGGTGCGTCGCGAACGAGTGCCGGAACGTGTGCGGCGACACGTGCTCGGCCAAGCCGGCGCGCTCCGCTGCTGCCTGGATGACGAGCCAGGCGCTCTGCCGGGACAGCCGGGCGCCCCGGGCACCGAGGAACAGCGCCGGCGTCGACGGCCCCCGCGCCGCGAACACCGGACGCGCCCGCACCAGGTAGGCCTCGACCGCGGCACGGGCGTAGCTCCCGAGCGGCACGATGCGCTGCTTGTTCCCCTTGCCCGTGACCTTCACGACCGCGACATCGTCGCCGGGCCCGGCGCCGGGCGCGCCTCCGCCGTCGTCGGGATCGGACAGCGTCGTGACGTCGTCCACCGACAGTCCCACGGCCTCGGAGATCCGCGCCCCCGTGGCGTACAGCAGCTCCAGGAGCGCCCGGTCCCGCAGCCCCACCGGGTCGTCGTCCGCGCCACCAGCCGCTTCGAGCAGCCGCTCGACGTCGTGCACCGAGATCGCCTTCGGCAGCCGGCTCGGCGCCTTCGGCGGACGGACCGCGGTGGCGGGGTCGAGCGGCACCCACCCCTCGGCGGCGGCGAACGCGGTGAACGACCGGACCGAGCTGAGCATCCGCGCGACCGAGCGCGGTGCGAGCGGCCCCTCCGGCCGGGTCGTCAGGTGCGCCACGAACCCGGCGACGTCGGCGCGTGCCAGCCGTCCGACGTCCGCCGTGGCCGACGCACCGCCGGCCCGGTCGGCGCTCTCGGAGCGGACCTCGGGCGTGGTCGCGAGCCACTCCGCGAACACGGTCAGATCGCGCCGGTAGGCCGACACCGTGTGCCGCGACAGCCCTCGCTCCACGGCGACGTGCCGCAGGTACGTGTCGACGGCGCGGTCGAGCGTGGTCATCCGGTCAGGCGCATCCGGTGTCAGGCGGAGCGCCGCGACCGTGCGTCGACCGCGAGCGTCGCGACGACCAGCGCCGAGTTCTGCAGGCGACCGGCCAGGATCGCCGCCACGAGTTCCTCGCGCGGGACCCACCGGGTGACGATGTCGGCTTCCTCGGCCTCGCGTTCGAACGCGCTGTCGGTGGCGCTGACGCCGCTCGCGCGGAAGATCTCGATGAACTCGTCGCTGCCGCCGGACGAAGTGTTGTACCGGATCAGCGGCTCCCAGTGCTCCGCCTGCAGGTCGGCCTCTTCGCCGAGCTCGCGCTTCGCCGCCTCGAGGTGGTCCTCCCCCTCGTGGTCGAGCAACCCCGCCGGCAGCTCCCAGTCGCGCAGGCCCACCGGGTGTCGGTACTGCTGGATGACGAGCACGCGACCCTCGTCGTCCTCCGCGAACACGGCGACGGCTCCGGTGTGGTCGATGTACTCCCGGACCATGTCCTGCCCGTGGTGGTCGACGGTGTCCCGGCGCACGTCCCAGACCATCCCCTCGTACACGACGGTCGAGTCGGTGACGGGGAACGAGGTCGGTTCGTCGGCGATGGGGGCGGCAGCGTCAGTCACGTCTGCCATCCAAGCACGCGGGTCCGACGGACCCGCACCGGTCCCGCCGGGCCGGGCCCAGAACGGACGGGAGACGCGGTGCCAGCTGGCACCGTCCTCCCTCGCAGGCTCGGTCGGCGCGCCCCGCGCAAGGCTTCGCCTTGCCTCTGAGCGGGGCGCGCCAGTCCGACCGTGGGTCGCGTTACGCGACGACCTCCGCCTGCTCGTCCGCCGGGTCGAACAGGCTCGACGCCTCGTGGCGCGCGATCGCCGCGTCGACCAGCCCCGCGAACAGCGGGTGGGCGTCCGTCGGCCGCGAGCGCAGCTCGGGGTGCGCCTGCGTCGCGATGTAGAACGGGTGCACGTCGCGGGGCAGCTCGACGTACTCGACGAGCGTGCCGTCGGGCGAGGTGCCCGAGAACACCAGGCCGGCGTCCGCGATCTGCTGACGGTAGGCGTTGTTCACCTCGTAGCGGTGACGGTGACGCTCCGACGCCTCGGACGCGCCGTATAGCTCCGCGGCGAGCGAGCCGTCGGAGAAGTGCGCCGGGTACAGGCCCAGACGCATCGTGCCGCCGAGGTCGCCACCGGCGATGATGTCCACCTGCTCCGCCATGGTCGCGATGACCGGCGTCGAGGTCTCCGGGTCGAACTCGGTGCTCGACGCGTCGGTCAGACCGGCCTCGTGGCGGGCGTACTCGATGACCATGCACTGCAGGCCGAGGCACAGGCCGAGCGTCGGGATGCCCTGCTCACGCGCGAAGCGGAGCGCGCCGAGCTTGCCCTCGATGCCGCGCACGCCGAACCCGCCGGGCACGCAGATGCCGTCGACGTCCCCGAGGTGCTTCGCAGCCCCCTCGGGCGTGGTGCAGTCGTCCGAGACGACCCACTTGAGCCGGACCTTGGCGCTGTGCGCGAAGCCGCCGGCGCGCAGGGCCTCGGTCACCGACAGGTAGGCGTCGGGGAGGTCGATGTACTTGCCGACGAGGGCGATCGTGACCTCCTTCTTCGGCTCGTGCACGGCGTCGAGGACGGGCTTCCACGCGGACCAGTCGACGTCGTGCGCGTCGAGCTTCAGCGCGTCGATGATCACCTGGTCGAGGCCCTGGTCGTGCAGCAGCGTCGGGAGGTCGTAGATCGACGGGACGTCGACGGCGTTCACCACGGCGTCCTCGTCCACGTCGCACATCAGCGCGATCTTGCGCTTGTTCGAGTCCGACACGGGGCGGTCGCTCCGGAGCACGAGCGCGTCCGGCTGGATGCCGATCGAGCGGAGCGCGGCGACGCTGTGCTGCGTCGGTTTGGTCTTCTGCTCGCCCGAGGCGCTCATGAACGGCACCAGCGAGACGTGCACGAAGAACACGTTGTTGCGGCCGAGCTCGTGGCGGACCTGGCGGGCCGACTCGATGAACGGCTGGGACTCGATGTCGCCGACCGTGCCGCCGACCTCGGTGATGATGACGTCGGGCTGCGGGTCGTTGTCGGCCTGCTCGCGCATCCGACGCTTGATCTCGTCGGTGATGTGCGGGATGACCTGGACCGTGTCGCCGAGGTACTCGCCGCGACGCTCCTTGGCGATGACCGTCGAGTAGACCTGGCCGGTCGTGACGTTCGCCGACTGCGACAGGTCGATGTCGAGGAAGCGCTCGTAGTGCCCGATGTCGAGGTCCGTCTCGGCGCCGTCGTCGGTCACGAAGACCTCGCCGTGCTGGAACGGGTTCATGGTGCCCGGGTCCACGTTGAGGTACGGGTCGAGCTTCTGCATGACGACCTTGAGGCCGCGCGCCGTGAGCAGGTTGCCGAGGCTGGCCGCCGTCAGGCCCTTGCCCAGGGACGAGACGACCCCGCCGGTCACGAAGATCTGCTTCGTCACCTTCGGGGTCGCGTTCGAAGAATTGGTTCCGCCGCTTGAAGTGTCCGCCACGGGGTTCCATCGTACGTCAGAACTGCCGGGAGGCGCGACCCGCGTTCGCCGCGGGCGTTGCGCCCGCCGCGTGGCCGGGTCCACGGCGGGTGGCCGGTCTGCCGTTCCGCGGGACGCAACGTCGGCGGCTCCTCGCAGCGGTACAGCGCTGCGAGGAATCGCCCACGTTGCGTCGTGGAGACGGCGGTGTGGGACGGGCGCGAGGCGTGCCTCCGTGTCCGCGTCCGAGGCCGGGGACTACGCGCGCTGGCCGGCGACGTCGAGGAGTTCCCGCGCGTGCTCCATGCCGCTCGCGCTGTCGCCGAGCCCGGAGAGCAGCCGAGCCATCTCCTGCAGCCGTTCCTCGCCCTCGAGCCGTCGCACGCTCGACGAGGTCACCGCACCGCTGGCGTCCTTCACGACGTTCAGGTGGTTGTTCGCGAACGCGGCCACCTGCGCCAGGTGGGTGACGACGATGACCTGCGTGCGCTCTGCGAGCTTGGCGAGGCGCCGACCGATCTCGATCGCCGCGGCACCGCCGACGCCCGCGTCGACCTCGTCGAAGACGAACGTCGGGACCGTCGTGCTGCCGGCCATGACGACCTCGATCGCGAGCATCACGCGGGAGAGCTCACCACCGGAGGCGCCCTTGCCGATCGGCCGCGGGTCCGTGCCGGAGTGCGGCTGCAGCAGGATCGCGACCTGGTCGCGCCCGTGCCGGCGGTACTCGCCGCCGTCGGTGACCTCGACCACCAGTGTGGCACCGGCCATCGCGAGGGTCTTGAGCTCGGCGGTGACCCGCTTCGCGAGGTCAGCCGCCGCCTTCGCCCGCGCGGCCGTGAGGGTCGTCGCGGCCTGCTCCAGCGCCTGCTCGTCGTGTTCGACGGCCTGCTGCAGCGCGACGATGCGGTCGTCGTCGCCGTCGAGCTCGAGCAGCCGGTCGCTCGCCCGCTGCCCGTACGCGATGACGTCGTCGACGGTGTCGCCGTACTTGCGCGTGAGCCCCGCGAGGAGCGCCCGTCGTTCGTTGATGAGCTCGAGGTCGTGCCCGGCGTCCGGTTCGAGCGAACCGAGGTAGCTCGACAGGGATGCCGACGCCTCGGCCGCCTGGATGCCGAGCTCGGTGAGCTGCTCGAGCACCGGCTGCAGGGCCGCGTCGGAGCCGGCCACCCGCTCGATCGCGCGGCGGGCCGACTCGACCAGGCCGACGACGTCCGGGCTGTCGTCGAGGGACTCGCTCGACAGCGCCTCGTGCGCGAGACCGGCGGACAGCCGCAGGTCCTCGAGGTTCCCGAGGCGCTCGGCACGCTCGGCGAGTTCGGCGTCCTCGCCCGGCTGTGGGTCGGCGGCCTCGATCTCGGCCGAGGCCGCGCGGATCCGCTCGGCTTCGGCGACGCGGTCGTCCCGGTCCCGCACGAGGGTCTCGAGCTCGCCGGTGTGGGCCTGCCACGTGTCGTACGCCGCGACGTAGGCGTCGAGGGCGCGCTGCACGGCCCGACCGCCGAAGCCGTCGAGCGCGGCGCGCTGGGCGCTCGACGAGGTCAGGCGGATCTGGTCGGACTGCCCGTGCACCGTGACGAGCTGGTCGGCGAGTTCGCCGAGCACCGCGACCGGGGCGCTGCGGCCACCGACCGTGGCGCGGCTGCGGCCCTCCGCGGACACCGTGCGGGTGAGGATGAGCTCGCCGTCCTCGACGGTCCCGCCGGCGTCCTCGACGCGTTCGGCCACGGCGTCGTGCTCCGGCACGTGCCAACGCCCCTCGACCACGGCGTTCGGGGCACCGCGACGGACCGAGCCCGCGTCCGCACGCGCGCCGAGCAGGAGTCCGAGCGCGGTGACGATCATCGTCTTGCCCGCACCGGTCTCCCCCGTGACGACCGTGAAGCCCGGGCCGAGCTCGAGTGTGGTCTCACCGATCACGCCGAGGTCGGAGATGACGATCTCCTCGATCATGCGTCGTCCTCGGTCGCCGGCCCGCGCCACCCGGCGACGGGCAGTTGGAACTTCGCCACGAGGCGGTCGGTGAACGGAGCGTCCCTGAGCCGTGCGACGCGCACCGGGTCGGGCGAGCGACGGACCTCGACCCGGGCGCCCGGCGGCAGGTCGTGGGTGCGGCGGCCGTCGCACCAGAGCACACCGACGCCGCTCGTTCGGCGCAGGACCTCGACCGCGAGCACGCGGTCGGGGCCGACGACGATCGGCCGCGAGAACAGGGCGTGGGCACTGAGCGGCACCATCAGGAGCGCGTCGACGTCCGGCCAGACGACCGGGCCGCCGCCGGAGAACGAGTACGCGGTCGAACCGGTCGGGGTCGAGACGACCACCCCGTCGCAGCCGAACGAGGACAGCGGGCGGCCGTCGACCTCCGTCACGACCTCGAGCATGCGCTCGCGCGATGCCTTCTCGATGGTGGCCTCGTTGAGGGCCCAGGACGAGTACACGACCTCGTGCCCGACGACCACGTCGACCTGCAGGGTGACGCGTTCCTCGACCTTGTAGTCGCCGGACAACGCCCGCTCGACCGTGGCGCGCAGTCCGTCGCGCTCGCTCTCGGCCAGGAACCCGACGTGCCCGAGGTTGACGCCGACGATCGGCGCCCCCGTCCCACGGACGAGTTCGGCCGCTCGGAGGATCGTCCCGTCCCCGCCGAGCACGATGACGATCTCGAGCTGGTCGGCCTGCACGTCGACGTTCAGGATGTCGACCTGCCCGACGGACGCCTCGGCGCGCCGGACGTCGGCGTACTCGTCGAAGGGCATCACCGGGACGAGCCCTGCCGCGTGGAGGAGGTCGCAGACCTCGACGGCGGCGTCGATGGAGTCCTGGCGACCCGTGTGGGAGACGAGCAGGATGTGCCGGTCGCTCATGCAGCCCCTTCGGTCAGTTCGATCGCCCGACCGATCCACGCTGTCGGGTTCCCCCATTCTGTCGGATCGCCACCGACACGACGCTGGAAGCGCGCGAGGTACTCGTGGTTCCCGTGCGTCCCGACGATGGGTGAGGCGGCGAGGCCGGTGGTTCCGAGGCCAGCGTCCCACGCCGACCAGAGGACGTTCATGAGCGCGTCGTTCCGCAGCCCGGCGTCCCGCACGATGCCCTCGCGGACACCGCCGCGGCCGACCTCGAACTGCGGCTTCACGAGCAGCACGAAGTCGTCAGCCGGCACCGCCTCGGCCAGCACGGGGAGCACCAGCCGAAGTGAGATGAAGGACAGGTCCCCCACGACCAGGCTCGTGTCGGCGGCTTCGGGGTCGAGTGCCGCGTAGTCCTCGGCGGTGAGTTCCCGCGCGTTCGTCCCCTCCACCACGCGTACGCGCTCGTCGAGGGCCAGGACCGGGTCGAGCTGCCCGTGTCCGACGTCGAGCGCCACGATACGGCGGGCGCCCCGGTGCAGGAGGACCTGCGTGAAGCCGCCCGTGCTCGCGCCGACGTCGAGCACGACCCGGTCAGCGGGGTCGACGGCGAACTCGTCGAGCGCGCGGACGAGCTTGAGGGCCGCACGCGAGACCCACTCGTCCTCGGTGTCCACCACGATCTCCGCGTCCGGGTCGGCCGGCGTGGAGGGCTTCACGACCGCGGCGCCCGCCACCGTCACCCGTCCGGCCTGGATGAGCTTCGCAGCCGCCGTCCGGGAGCGCGCCAGACCGCGGGCTGCCAGGAGTGCGTCGAGCCGGACCGGAGCGGTCTCAGGCACGCGGCACCTGCTGCCCGCTCTCGAGCCGGGTGCGGAGTTCGTCGTGCATGGCCGCGAAGGCGTCAGCACGTTCCTCGAGCGGCAGCGACTCTGCCCGGGCCGTCCGCGCCGCGACGTCGTCCGGCTCGGCACCCTGCTGTGCGGTGCCCGGTTCCTGAGCACTGCCCGGTCCCTGAGCGGTGCCCGGTTCGTGCGCGCTGCCCGGTTCCGCGCCGTGCCGGGCGGGGCCCGGCTTCGGCATCGCTTGGGCGGCACCCGGCACCGGGATCGGCTGGGCGGTGCCCGGCTCGGGTCCCGGCTCGTGGTTCGACACGTCGGTCAGGCTACTCGCCGCCGTACAGCTTCGGATCCACGTCGAGGCCGTAGATGGCCAGTCCGGACTCCCAGATCAGTGCGGCACCGGCACGCAGTCGATCGATGGCGGTCCCACCGTCGAGGACACGGACCCGGTGCCCGTGCATGGCCACCGTCGCGTCGCCGACCGTCACGTACCGAGTGCCGTCGGCGTCCTCGCGCCGGAGCGTCACCGGGTAGGGCTCCGACAGTCCGCGGAGGTCCTCGAGCAGGAACGTCGGCCGCGACCGGACGTCCGCCGCGAGCACCTGCTTCGCCTGGTCGATGCCGGTCAGGACGAGCACGCTCGAGATGCCGGCGTCGTTCGCGCCCTTGATGTCGGTGTCGAGCCGGTCCCCGACGAACAGCGGGTGCTCCCCGCCGAAGCGGGCCAGGGCAGCGTCGAAGATCGGGCGCTCGGGCTTCCCCGCCACGACCGGCATCCGACCGACGGCCTGGTGCACGGCGGACACGAGCGTGCCGTTGCCGGGCGCGATCCCGCGCTCGACCGGGATCGACCAGTCCATGTTCGTCGCGACCCACGGCACGTCGGGGTCAGCGAGCGCGAAGGCGGCTTCGGCCAGGTGCGTCCAGCCGAGGTCCGGCGAGAACCCCTGGATGACCGCGGCCGGCGCGTCCTCGGCGCTCGACGTCACCGTGAAGCCGGCGGCCTCGACGATGCTCGTCAGACCGAGCCCGCCGGTCACGAGGACCGTCGACCCGGCCGGCACGAGCGTCTCGAGCAGTCGGACGCCAGCCTGCGACGAGGTGACGACGTCGTCGGCACCGACCACGAGCCCGAAGCGCTCGAGGTGCTCCGCCACGTCGACCGGGCGACGGGACGCGTTGTTCGTGATGTAGCCGACGCGTGCCGAGAGCGACGCCCGCGTCAGGGCCTCCACCGCGTGCGGGATCGCGTTGCGTCCGCGGTAGACCACGCCGTCGAGGTCGGTGAGGACGACGTCCACACCGTCCGTCGGCGGCGTCGGCCGTGCCTCAGTCGGCTGCGGATCCCTCGACGTCGCGGGGGTTGTCGTCGTCGATCTCGCCGAGCTCGTCGTCGGGATCGTCGAGCTCGGCGGTGTCGCCGCCGAGCTGGTCGGCGTCGTCACGCTCGTCGGTGTCGTCCCCGAGCTGCTCGGTGTCGTCGATCCCGCCGGCGCCGTGCTCGTCGTGTCCTTCGACTTCTTCCTCGACCACATCAACCGTCTCCCATGCGTTGTCGTCGGCCGCTTCCTCGAGCGCAGCGGCGGCGCGGTCGACCCGCGCCCACCACTCGTCGGCCTCGTCCTGGCGGCCGAGCTCCTCGAGCGTGGCCGCGTAAGCACTGTAGAGCGCCGGTGACCAGCTGTAGGCCGTGCTCGGGTCGAGCTGTGGAATCTCCAGCTCGCCGAGCGCGGCTGTGGGGTTCCCGAGGTCGAGTCGTGCACCCGACATCGCGATCGCGAGCTCCACCTGCACCGGCGTCTCCAGTGCTGCGCGGTCCACCGAACGCCCGAGCTCGAGCGCGCGCTCCGGACGGCCGAGTCCCCGCTCGCAGTCGACCATCATCGGCAGCTGGTCGTTCCGCCCCGAGATCCGACGGTAGGTCCGCAGCTCACGGAGGGCCGTCGCGAAGTCACCGGTCCGGTAGGCCGTGATCGCAGCGGTCTCGCGGACGACCGCGACACGTCCGGCTCGACGTGCGGCACTCAGCGCGTGGAGGTTGGCCGTCTCCGGGTCCTCGTCCACGAGCAGCGCCGCCATGACGAGGTGCTTCGCGACCCACTCGGCGTTGTCCTTGCTGAGCGTCTTGAGCTCGGCACGCGCCGCGGGGTCGAGGTCGCGTGCACTGACGCTCTCGTCGATCTCCGGGTCGTCGTGCCGCGGGCGGATCGAACGCGTGCCGTACGGGTCGCGGTCTTCCCAGTCGTCACGGGCGGCCTCGCCGAACCTGGCGCCGGCGTGACGGCTGCCGTCCCCGAAGCGCGGACGGTCGCCGCCGCGGTCGTCGCGACGGGGGCGGTCGTCGCCACCACGGAACGAGCGGTCGCCATCGCGCTGCGGACGACGGTCGTCACCACCACGGAACGGCCGGTCGCCATCGCGCTGCGGACGACGGTCGTCACCACCACGGAACGGCCGGTCGCCATCGCGCTGCAGACGACGATCGACACCACCACGGAACGGCCGGTCACCATCGCGCTGCGGACGACGATCATCGCCACCACGGAACGGCCGGTCACCATCGCGCTGCGGACGACGATCATCGCCACCACGGAACGGCCGGTCACCACCACGGAACGCACGGTCGCCATCACGCTGCGGGCGACGATCATCACCACCACGGAACGGCCGGTCACCACCACGGAACGCACGGTCGCCATCACGCTGCGGGCGACGATCGTCACCCCCGCGGAACGGCCGACGCTCACCGTCTCGCTGCGGGCGACCGTCATCCCCGCCGCGGAACGGACGGTCGCCATCCCGGCGCGGTCGGTCGGTGCGGTCGCCGCGGTCGGCGCCACGGGGCCCGTCCCCACGGGGCGGACGTGCCCCGTCACGGTCGCCGCGCCACGCGGGGCGCCGCCCACCGTCCCGGACCGAACGGTCGCCGTCGCGGAAGGACCGACCGCCCGAGCCGCCGGCCGGACGATCGCCGTCGCGAGACCCACGGTCACCCTCACGCCGCTCGAAGTCACGCGGGCCCGAAGCCCAGCGATCTCCGGAGCCACGGGGTCCGTTGTCCCGACGAGGACCACGGCCACGACCGTTGTCGGGACGGCCCGTACGATCCCCGTCGTTGCGTCGCTGCTCGTCGTCGTTCGCCACCGTTGCTCCTCGTTGCGTGCCCGGGCCCGAGGCCCTGGCGATCGTCCACTGTGTCGTTGTGTGTACAGGCGCTGCCGGTCGGGCCGCCGCACCGTCCCAGTCCATCACGAACCGGCCGGTGAGTCGAGCGACCTGCAGCAGAAACAGATGTGGCCACCGGCCTCCCGAGAACGAGGGTCTCCCCTACGAGTTCTCGATGGAGGGCCGATGGCCACATCACTTACGTTGAGTCCGGCGGCGTCCTACTCTCCCACAAGGTCCCCCTTGCAGTACCATCGGCGCTGAGAGGCTTAGCTTCCGGGTTCGGAATGTGACCG
>NZ_QQAO01000014.1:0-46087 GCF_003349855.1 Curtobacterium sp. AG1037
ATGTAGATGATCTTGTCCGGTCAAGAGAAACTGCTCCAGGATCGAATCTCGTCAACCCTTCGATCCTCGTTCGCGGTGTGTCGTGGGGGAGCGCGAGGGGGCACGCCCCCTCGCGGCCGCCGCTGGCTGCGGCGGCCGCGGCGGCGCTACGCCTTGCGGCGTCCGGTCGCGGGGTCGTGCTCGTCGCCTTCGTCGTCCGTGGCTGCGTGGGCGTGGAGCCAGACGTCGGCGCTGTTGGTGTGCCCGGCGGCGCGGAGCAGGTCGGCGACGGCGTCGGCCTCGGTGCACTGCAGTGTCGGGCCGACCTCGTACGCGGTGTCGGTGCTGCGGAACAGGTCTGCGAGTCGTTCCGCTGCGTCGACCAGGGTCGGGACGGGGTTTGGGTGGGTCATGGTCGCTCCTATGCCTCTAACAGAACTATTACCGGTTGGCTGTGATGGTGATGTGGTCGTGCTCGTCCTCCCAGAACAGTTCGCGGATGGCGGCGGCGTGCTGTTCGGCACTGACGCGGTCCAGCAGGTGGCGGGGTGCTGTGACGGTGATCGTCAGCGTCACGGCGGGGTCGTCGACGGTGGGACCACCTGCGCCGTTCCACGCGTCCTGCCAGGCGAATCCGACGCGTCCGATGGGACCCGCACCGTGCCGGTCGAAGGCGGCGCGGTGCTCGTCGTCGGTGTGGCCTGGGCGGCGGGTGCAGTGCCACTCCATGCCGCCGACGTCCCACGTCGTGATCCCGCATGCTGCGCCGGTTTGGTCGAGGTCCGCGTCCGGGGCATTCGGGTCGGTCTGTGCGTCGAGGTTGTCGGGACGTTCGTAGGTGATGATCATGGTTCTAACCCCTCTAATAGTTCTGTTAGCGCTCGGTCCAAGCGGTCGGGAGGCTGACGGGTCGGTCGCAGCCGGTGCAGACGTAGCAGAGGCCGTCGAACTGGCCGCGGTCGTCGTAGTCGGGGCTGACGGTGCGGTGGTCGTGGTCGAACTCGTCGGCGCTGATGGTGGTGCTGCGGTCGTTCTCGTCGAGTACGTCGAGGTGTTCGCTGTTCTCGACGTCGATGCCGCACCAGGGGCAGCGGACCCCGGCGTAGGTTTCGCCGTCGTCGGTGATCTGCACGGGTATGAGGGCCGGGTACTCGGCGTCGCGGACGTACTGGGTGACGGTTTCGCGGATGGTGAGTGCGAGGTCGGGATGCTTGTCGATGAGGTCGCGGACGGGGATCAGGACGTCCCACTGGGCGTCCTTCGGTGCGACGGGCTGAGGTTCGATGGTGTCGGTCATGTGCTCTCTCATTCACGGGTGGCCAACGTTGTTTTTGACCTTCCGGCCATGAAGAGAAAGGCCGGCGCGGAGCTCGGAGTGCATAAGCGGGGGACCGGTCGGCGGCGAAGAATCTTGGGCGATGTGAGGGAGCTTGCGACCGCGTCCGAGATTGTTCGTCGACGGGCGGCGCCGTCAGGCGCCCGCGTTGCGCGGAGGGTGGAGCGTTGGCATGATCGCGAGGCCGGACAGGTCAGAGACCGGTCTTGAGGCGGCCGGCTGTGCCGGCTCCTTCCACCGACCTCCGTCGTCGGTGGCGCGAGCTACGCTCGCTTCGTCTTCGGGAGGGTGCGATGACTGAGGATCGACGGGTGCTGAGCGGCGACGAGCTCGAGCAGGCCATGGCGATGATCGAGAAGGGTCAGCAGCTCGCGGGGCACTTCCCCGACGCTGAGGCGCTGGCGCGGGCCCGCGGCATCCTCGATGGGTCACTGACGTACGACGAGGCAGCGGCGCAGCTCGAGGCGAAGTACGGGTTCCCCGTGCTCCCCTCGCAGCGGCCGTCCCGGCTGGATGCTGTGGAGCGGGATCGGCGACAACAGATCGTCGACGAGGCGCGCACGTCGACTGCGCTCGAGGGTGGTCGCGCGTCTGATGCGGTGCACGAGCTGCAGGACCGGTGGGTTGCCGGCGACATCACGCGTGAGCAGATGCACGCGGAGGTGCGGCGCTTGCACCCGTCGACGTCGGACTGACGGCGGAGTGCGGCGATCCGATAGCGCGCCTGGACGCAGAAGCCGGTGTCGGTGGCCGCTGCGACGATGGGGAGATGAGCGGTGCAGCCAGTGACGAGGACCAGCCCGACGACACGGTGACGGTCGAGTCCGACACCGCGGACCGTAAGGTCTTCCACATCGAGCCCAAGAACGCGGACCCTGCGAAGCGGCGCCGGTACACGCGCGCAGAGGTGAACGAGCGCATGGATCAGATCGCTGAGGCGCTGGACGCCCCTGACCGGCTGATGCAGCAGGTCACGCAGAACGCGATGGGACCTGCACTGACGAAGTTCTTGGCGCAGAACGATTCGATGACGAAGTTCATCGGGGACATGGTCAAGTCCCCGACGATCGCTGCCCTTGCGGCGACGGGGCCGTTCGACAAGGTCGCGAAGGGCTTCGTGCCACCGATCGCCACAGGTATCGACTGGGCGAGCGTGGCGCCGCCGGTGTCCGTGAAGCTTGCGGGCATGGACCTGCCGTCGAGCCTGATGGGTGTGGATTGGGCGAGCATGGTCCCGCCGTCGTCCGCGAAGCTTGCCGGCTTGGGACTGCCGTCGCACCTGGTCGACAACCTCGGCATCTTCGACGGCGTGCAGGCGACGAGCGGGCTCGCTGCGATCAGCTCACAGTTCGCCGGAGTGCGGGATGACGTCGACGAGCGCTTCTCGAGCGAGTTCGCGGGCGCGCTTCCGGCATCGTCGTCGATGGTGGAATGGCAGCCGACGGACCACGCCTGGTTGGACCTGCCGCCCAACCCGGTGCACGAGACGAACGCGCGCATGGGCGAGCTTGTTGAGATCCTGCGTGCGGAGCGCGAGGACCACCTACGGGACCAGCAGCGGGACGCTGAGGCGCTGGCCGAGCAGAAGCGGAAGAACGCCCAGGATCGGGCGCTCCTTCGAATCAGCGAACGCCGTCGACGTGCAGACGCGTGGAAGAACTGGGCTGCGCTTGGGGCCGGTCTGGTGGGTGCAGTGGCGGGAGTGCTGGCACTGTTCCACTGATCGTGGGGGAGCGCGAGGGGGCACGCCCCCTCGCCGGCGCCGGTGGCGTCGGAGGCCCGGTCCGGGTTCGGACCGGGCCTCCTGCTGCTACTCGGGTCGGCGGACGTCCTGGATCTCCGGGTAGGGGACGGTGTTGGTCCAGGTGTATTCGGTCTGCACGCTGACGCTCTTGGCGTTGACGCGGACGACGCTCCACCAGTGCCCGCGCACCCTCACCCGGTCGCCCTTCTTGACCGTCTCGCGGCTGTAGCCGGTGGCGGTCCCGGACTCGACCTGCGCGGCGCGCACGCCTTCCCAGTAGGCGACCTGGTCGCGCTTCTCGTCGATGTACGGGCTGAGGCGGGCGCGGGCTGCTTCGATCTGCTCGGGCGTCGCGGGGACGTAGCCGCGCTCGGCGTCGAAGCGGGGTTCGACGATGCGGCGTTCCAGCTTCCGGATCTCGGCGCTGAGCGTCTCGATGCGGTTAGCGACGGTGACGGGGCGGTAGCGGCTGTCGGTGGTCATGGCGGCGGCGTCGGCGCGGCCGCGGGCGCGCTCGGCGTCGGCGGTGGCCTCGATCGATCGGCGCATGGCGGTGTCGGCCTTGGCGATCGCGTTCCGGTGGCGGCCTTCGGAGTGGTGTCCGACCTTGATCGGTTCGCCGCCCTCGGGCAGGCGGGACATGGCGGTTTCGACGCGCTCCCACGCTGCGGTGTCGGCGGCGTCCTTCCGGTCGGCCTTGGCGTTGAGCGCGTCGACGCGGTCGGCCTGGCGGGCGATCTTCCCGGCCTCGACCTCGGCGGTGGTGCGGTGCTCCATGCTGAGTTCGGTGGTGACCTCGAATCCAGCGGCGGTGAGGGCTTGCACGGTGCGGTTGATCTTGAACCCGTTGGGGAGGTGGTCGCGGCTGTTCGGGACGTACCAGGTGCCGATGCTGCGGCCCCAGCGCCATCCGACGCGCTTGAGGACGTCGGCGGTGCCGTCGCCCTTGCTGGTGCCGTCGATGAGGGTTCCGGCTTCGTGGGTGTGGGTGATTGTCAACACTTCTGTTACCTCTAATACTTCTATTAGGTCTGCGGTTAGTTGCTCAGGGCGGCGTACTGGGCGACCGTCTCGGATCGGTCGTGGAGTGCGTACGCGGCGGGGTCGATGCCGAGTGCTCGGGCGAGTTCGACGCCGACGACGACCCAGGCTCCGGATGCCATGTAGCCGACGCGGTCGGCGGGGCACGGGGTGACGGGTTCGAAGTGGCGGAGCGTGACGCCGGGGATGGTGTTGGGTCGGGTGACGAGGCGGACGGCGGGGGTGCCGTCTTCGGCCTGGTGGGGTCCGTGCTCGTGGGCGACCGTGACGGTGTCGACGTCGCGGCTGATGCCGTCGGCGGGGCTGTGGCTCTCGCTGAACAGAAGCGTGGTGATCGTTCCGGTGCGCTGGTTGGTGGTCATGTGCTCTCTCCTTCACTGCTGACCGTTTTTTTGGTGCATCCCTGCATGGAGTGAACGGCCGGCGTGGAGCCTGGAGGGCCTAAGCGGGGGACCGGTCGGCGGCGAAGAATCTCGGGCGATGTGAGGGAGCGTGCGACCGCGTCCGTGATTGTTTGTCGACGGGCGGCGCGTCAGCGCCCGCGTGGCGTGGAGGGTGGAGCGTTGGCAGGATCGGATGCAGGAATGCACCAACGACGCTCGAATGGGTACGGGCGCTCTGCGCTCCGTGTGTCGACCGGTCGCGGTCGACCTGGGGTGCTCGAGCCGGTGCGTCCACGGCGCGCAGCATTCGAACATGTGTTCGAATCCGTGGGAGACTGCGGGACATGGGTAAGAACCGGCGCTACGGGACGGATGTGTCGGCGGCCGCGCTGAACGAGTTCCTGACCAGGCCGGCGCCGGTGTCGCTGACGGAGGACGAGCGAGGTCCTGGGCCGGTGACGGAGCTGCCGGCCGGTGCTCCGGTGGACGTGTGGCTCCGGTTCCGTCTCGACGCGACGGTGCAGGAGCGTGCGGTCGTCGTGGCCTACACGGATCGGGCGCGCCTGGTGGAGCTCACCAGGCGCGACGGGACGACGTACCGGGTGTGGGTGTGGGCGGGTGCGGTGACGAACCTGCAGCCGCGTCGGCCCTGACCTCGCCTCGAGACGGGATCAGTGGCGGCCGCGGGGCTTGAGGGTGCGGTGCGTGACGTGGGTTCGCGGGAGCCAGAGCTTGTGCGCGAAGCCCATGTGCACGAGTTGGACGTAGACCCGCTCGGTGGTCGCTGCCATGACGAATCCGGGGAGGTGCTGCTGCCCGGTGCGGGTGAACTCGACGTCGACCCAGACGGGGGAGTGGTCGACGGGTTCGGCACCGTCGACAGGCCCGATGCCGAGCGGCTGGTCTTCGGCCGGCTCGGGGTGGGTCGGCGGCGCCCAGGTGTAGTCGGTCACGACGGCATCATGCCGGGTCCGGCCGACGTCGGACTGTCCCAACCTGGGACAGTCCGATAGTGTCCCAGCATGGGACATCAGGACGGCGAACGCCGGACGCCGGCGGATGATGACTCGGTGTTCTCGGCCGCGCATGCGCGCGGCGAGGACCCTGAGACGCTGCGACATGCGGTCGCGGCCGCGGTGCAGGAGGCGGAGGTCGCCTGGTCGACGGCTCGGGTGGTGATGTCGCAGGCGGTGTGGTCGCTGCTCGAGCAGGACCCGTCGTTGTCGGTGCGCGCGATCGCGACGCAGCTCGGCATGTCGAAGTCGGAGGTCGATCGCGTCGTCCGGCGGTTCCGGAACGAGGACGGCTCTCTCGAAGCGATCCGATTCAGTCTCGGCGACGCGCGTGGCCGCGACGTGGTCGGGGTCCGCGTCGCGGACTTCAACAACGTGCGAGCGATGTGGCGGCTGGGCGCGGAGCGCGCAGTGCGCTCGAGCTGACCTCAGTCGCGGCGTCGGTCGCGTTGGACGCGGTCGATGGTTGCGGCTTCCTCGAGGACGCGGAGCTGGTCGGCGGCGTCGGAGTCCGGATGCCGGATGAGTCGATCGAACTGGCGGACGAGGTCGCGTCGACGGGCGGCGAGCTCGTCGACGGTGAGCCATTGGAGGGCTGCTTCGTCGACGGGGTCGTGGTGCATGTCGGTGAGCGTAGATCCGGCGTCTGGGGGCGGCCTTCGTGGCGGCTCGAGGCTATGCCGCGAGCTCGACGTCTCGGAGGGCTTGGAGGGCGCCCTGACGGACGTAACGCATGGCTTCCTGGTGGTCGCCGCGGCCGTCGCTGGTTCGCGGGTACGCGGGCCAGGAGTCGGCGGTGCCGCGGTCGTCTTCCATGCGGAACATGACGGGCTGTGGTGTCGCGGCTCGTCGGGGCTTGGAAGTCCTGCCGGCGCGGTGGGCGGTGTCGGCGTGCCACCAGGCCCACTGTTCGCGTTCGTGCGTGTACTGCTGCGTGCGGCGGTCGAGGGTCCCGTCGACGCCGAGCAGGCGGGCGACGTGGCGGCGGAGGTCGTGGCGGCGCCTGCGCCATCCGGTGTGGGTGAGGACGGCGAGACCGTGCCGGCGGAGTCGTGCGAGGGCGGCGCGGGTGCGTCCGGTGGGGAGGCCAGCCCGGTCGCTGACGTGCTGGTCGGTGTCGTCGCTGGTGGTGAGTGCTTCGTACGCGCGGCGGGCGGTGGGTCCGAGTCCTGCGCGGGTGAACACGTCGTGGCGGCCGGCTTCGAGTCGGTCTTCGAGGGCGTCGAGCAGGGCGACTCGGACGTCGAAGATCTCGGCCGGGGGGCGGGCGGTCACGTCGTGAAGTGGCCCGACGTGTTCGGTGACTGTGGAGAACCGGTCTGAGAGCCGCCAGACGGCGGCGTGGGGGCCGTCGGCTTCGCGTCGGCGGGTGATCCATCCGGCGGTGTGGAGACGGCGGAGGGACCGGTCGACGGTGCTCGAGGGGATGCCGGTGGCGATCGCCACGGAGCGGAGCGCGGCGGCGATGTCGCGGGAGCCGGAGCGGAGGGAGAGCCAGGCGAGGTAGGTGAGGACGGTGCTGTCGTGGATGTCCGCCTCGGTGCGGGTCCAGCGGCCGGGGGAGGTGGTGAACGCCTGCAGCAGGGCCTCGACGCCGGCGACGATGCCGCGGAGCTCGGTGAGGTCGCGGTGGGCGCGTTCCTCGGGCGCGTAGCGGTAGAGGACGGCGCGGTGCTGGGCCTTGGCCCACTGCCGCTCGAGGCGGGAGTGGGCCTCGGCGGTCTTGCGTGCTTCGCGGCCGCCGGTGGGGCGGTTGCGGGTGCGGTAGTGCTCCATGCCGGGGGCGGTCTTCGCTGCGTGCTCGACGTCGGCGAGGGTCCAGCCGGAGACGGCGGCAGCGAGTAGGCAGAGGTAGCCGGTGCGGGACGGGTCGCCGCCGCCGGCGATCGTCGCCATGTGGGCGGCGCCCCAAGCGGGCAGCGGGCGGTGCACGCGGTGGAGGGCGTCGACCCGGCCGGTGGGTTGCTCGTCGGCGGGGTCGATCGCGGGGCGGAGCGCGCGGAGCGCGGCGGTGATGCGCAGCACGTCCTCCGTGGTCACGGAGGGGGTGCGGAGCACGTCGACGTCGTCGGCGCCACCCATGAGGGTGGACGCGCCGCCGCGGGCGTGGGGGGAGAGCGGGGGTCGGACGGCGCCGGTGGTGTCGTTGCAGAGCAGTCCGTGGTCGAGGGAGCCGCGGAGGACGGCCTTCGCTGCGTGGGCGAGCTGCGACATGGCGCTCTTCTCGACGCCGGCGAGGGGCAACCACACGTGGTAGCCGCCGCGCTCTCCGGGGCTGGACTTGCAGGCCACGTGCGGGACTCCGACGTCGCGGAGGACGCGGATCAGGACGCCGAGCTCGGCGTCCGCGGCGGCTTGCTGCTCGGGGGTCTTCGCGTCGAGGTCGAACGCGGCGAACCAGAACCGACCGGCCTCGTCGGTGAGGTCGATCGTCCATGGCGTCGACGGCGGCTGGTGGCCGGCCGTCGGGTACTTGAGCGGGTAGCTGTTCGACCGGATCGTGCCGTCTGCTTCCGCGATCATGCGGTTCACGTAGCGGCGCTTGGCGATATCGCGGGTCAGCGCCCATGCCTCGTCGACGTCGGCGACACGCGATTCAGACAGACCGGTAGCGCTGTCGGAGTCCTGGGTTATGATGGCGGCACCTCCTGGGGCAACCTCGGTGGTACGACGAAGGCTCCCGGCTCCAACCGGGCTTCTTCATCGGGACTCTCACGACCTGGACTGTTTGGCGACTTGCACAGGTGGTGAAACTGACTTGGGGCTTCTAGCCCTGGACCCCCGCTTCGGCGGGGGTTCTGTCGTTTACGCGGCGACGATAGGCAACTCCGCGTCTGTGGAGTGGTCGATGGGTCTCGGTGCCTGGTCAGGCATCCGGAGATCGGCGGCGATGAGCGCTGCGAGGTAGTCGCTCATCGAGGCGTAGCCCAGCTCTTCCTTGCGCTGCCAGGCGGCCTCTGCGAGCACGTCGCTGGGCCGCGTGCCGAGCAGCGCGCGTGATCCCTTGCTCTTCCTACCCATGCGGCGATCCTGCCGCGCGGGTGTAACAGTTATGCGGACCTGCCGCGGCGTGTCGCCAGACAGCACGTTCTACTCGCCGTCGAGCAGCTCGGCGCGAATGCGCTCGAGCGTGGCGGTGATGTAGTCGGCCTGGACGCTGTACCGCACGCTGCGGCCGCGGCGCGCATCAACGGGCAGGTCGCCGGTGATGATGCCGTTCGCCTCGAGGTCCTGCAGGTACCGCGTCACGGAGGCGGTGGGGATCTCGGTGGCTTCCTGGATCTGCCCGTAGTAGCTGTTGGGGTGCTCGACGAGGTAGCGGACGATCTTCGCGGCCGGGAGCTTCGCGAGCGACGCGAGAGCGTCGAGCGAGGGCGTCAGGTTGCTGGGGTCAGTCAAGGAGAGAGCCTTCTTGGAGTGCCGGCGGATCACGCGAGAGCGGGTGGTTCTCGGGTGTCGGGTGTCATCCGTCGGGGATGCGATCGAGGGTAGTGAGTCGATGCGCTCGGCGGGGAAGTCAGACACGTGCGGTCACCGCCCCCGTGAGCGCGACGGTGAACGAGTGGTCGCCGATCAGCACCTTGTCTCCATCTTTGAGGATGTGCGCGGTGCTGGGGCTGAGCGACACCGTCTCGCCGTCACGCTCGACGCTGGTTCCGTTGCCGGAGTTCCGGTCGAGGATCCAGAACACGTCGTCCTGCCAGGACACGAGGCAGTGGGTGCGGGAGAGCGACCGGCTTTCGTCGTCGATGATGACGACCTGGTCGACCTTCTCGTTCTCGCCGATGCGCGGGTGGCGGCCGATGAGGGCCGTTCCGGTCACCTTCGCGACCTGCCCGGTGGTGAAGCTGAGTTCGGCCTTCGGCCGGTCTGCCGGGGTGCTCGTGCGGACGATGGTCGCTTCGAGCTCGTGGGTGACCTCGGCGACGGACTCGGGTTCCGAGTCATCACCGTGCGGGGCGAGGTCAAGCGTGGGCGGTGCCTCTCCGGACGCGGGGGCGGTGGGTTGTGGCACGGCGGTCGTGGTGTCCGCCGGCACCGCCGTGGGCGGGCCCGCGGCGACCGTGCTGCTCTCGGTGTCGGTGTCCTTGAACCGGGCGGCGACCTCGGGCGTGAGGGGCATGAGGTCGCCGGTGCTGTTGCGGTACATGCCGTTGTCGACGGAGTTGTTGACGGTCACGCGGCCGTCGACGTAGACGGTGAGCATGACCGTCTCGCCGGCGTCGAGCGCGATGACGTCGAGGCTCATGCTGCTCGAGGCGGCGTGCTCGGTGAGGACGCGGATGGCGCGTTCGCGAGCGGCACGCAGCGAGGCTGCTTCGACGGGCACGGCGCGGCCGGGGAGGCCGACCGTGCCGGTGCCATCGGGGTTGATGGTGACGTGGATCATCGGCTGGCCTCCGTGGCGCGGGGGAGTGCGTACAGGTAGGTGTTCTCGACCTTCTCCGCGACGATGAACGCAGTGCCGCCGGTGACGGCGGCGGGGAGCGTGCGGTCGTTGAACCCGTCGGCGGGGGTGTACGAGGTGGTCTTGAAGCTGTTGCCGTCGCGGGTGGCGGCGGCGGGCATGTTCTCGAACAGGCCGTAGACGGTGTCCTCGTCGACGACGGTCGGGGAGAAGTCCTCGACCTGGACGATGGCCGGCTGCTTGCCGTAGTCGACGAACAGGGAGCCGAGGGCGAGGGTCTTCGACGTGACGGACTGCACGGGCACGTCGCGCTCGTCGGCGGAGCGGGTGTCGACGCGTGCGGTGGCGAGCGTGGAGCCGTCGGCGACGTTCACGAGTGCGGCGATGTCGGTCTTCTCGTCATCGCTGGGCCACAGCACGATGAGCGTCGAGTCGTCTGCCGCACTGATCAGCTCGGGGGAGCCCTTCGCGCCCTTGGGCTTCGTCATGGCGACGTCGGTGGTCTTGCCGGAGGCGGGCACGGTGTAGATGCGGTCGCCGTTCGCGGCGACGACGCTGTCCTGCGTCGCGAGGATCGGCGACGCGGTGACTGGGACGTCCTTCCGGACGACGCCGTCGCTGGTGAGCAGGGCGACGGTCTGGTCGCCGAGGTCGATCAGGGGCGCCGAGCCGAGGTAGGAGACGGTGGCGCGGGCACCGATCGGGACGCTGGTCCCGGCGGTGCGCTTGCCGTCCTTGGTGTCGATCGGCCAGAGGGTGATCGACTGCGAGCTGGCGGAGGCGAGCACGGGCCGGTTCTCGACGTGCGTGTACGTCACGCCGGCGCGGCCGGAGGGTGCCCCGGCTCCGCGCCAGGTGGTCTGCCCGGTCTGGGTGTTGATGATGCGGAGGTTCCCGGAGTCGTCGACGGCTGCGATGCGGTCGCCATCGATGAGCACCGGGGCGGTCTGCTTGGTGACCTTCACCGCCCACGCGGCGGTCTGGGAGTACCCGGGCGGAGCGACGACGGGGAGCTGCGAGCCCTGGTTCGGGGGCGTGGGTGCTGCGGTGGCCACGGGTGCCGGGCGGTTGCTGCCGATCGCGTAGGCGGCGAGCCCGCCGCCGAGGGCGACGACCACGACGCATGCGCCGGCAAGGATCAGGGTGCCGGTGCGCTTCTGGGTGCGGCGTCGGGTGGCCTCAGTGGCCTCGCTGGGGTCGTCGAGTGCGTAGGGGCGGCCCTCGTCGGTGACGACCATGAGGTGTGTTCCGTCGGGGCTGGTGGCACGGACGCGGACCGCCTGCAGGCGCTGCGCGCGTGCGCGTGCGGCGACGGCCGCGATCCCTGCGTCCCGGGGGGACTCGTCGGGGCCGATGTCGATGGGCTGACCGTCGACGGCCACGGTGTCGTCGTCGCGGAGGTCGAGCGTCACGACGGGGAACGGGGGGACGGTCGTCGGGTCGAACGCGTCGGTCATTTGCTCACTCCGTAGTACTCCCAGTGCCATGCCTCGTGGGGTCCCACACCGCCGGGTTCCGCCCATGCGGGGTGCACCCAGCCGTACTTGCCGGCGTTGGCCTTGAGCCAGTTGTAGGTCGTGTCGTTGTAGGCGATGCGGGCGTGCCCGGTGGTGCCGATGTCGATGGCGAGCGCCCAGCCGTGGTTGCTCTTGCCGGGGGTGGCGGCCTCGCCGCCGTACTGCTCCTTCGCGGCGACCTGCCCGGCGTAGTCGCGGTACGCGTCGTTGAGGGGCAGGTCGTGGCCAATGTCCTCCTTGAACGCGTTGTTCATCGCGATGAGCGACTGAACGGCGTCCGGGCGGAGGTACATCGTGCCGCCGTAAGCCTGGCCGGCGGTCCACGGCACCGGGGCGAGTTCGCTCTCCGGGATCTTGCCGTTGTCGTAGCCGCCCCACTTCCCGGGCGCGGTGCCGTTGGCCTCGTAGTTGCCGGTCGGGCCGACGTTGCAGGTGCTCGAGGACGTGTCGCCGCCGATGGTGCTGAGGTCCTTACCGGACAGCTCGCTGACGACCTTGACGGCGGGGTCGTAGAACTTCGCGTAGTGGTTCGGGTCGGCGTTGCCCTGCACGCGGTGCGCCGCGATCGTCGGGGTGAGGTCTTGCCAGCCCTGAACCTTGATCAGTGCCTTGAAGAAGTTCGTGGCGCTGATGGTGGGGTTCATGCGGTCTTCGTAGGAGCCCCACGCGCCGTTGCCGCGCTGCTGGAACAGGCCGCGGCTGTCGGGCCCGACGGCGTCGCCCTTGTCGAGCACCTGCAGGCTCGACTCACCCATAGCGGTCATGACGCCGATGACCTGGGCCTTGCTGTCGAGCTCGAGGGCGGTGGCGGCGTTCATGATCGCGGCGGCGTTGTCGAGCTGCTTGCCGCTGTAGCCGGCGATGCTGCCACTGATGCTCGAGCTGTCGACGTCGCTCCCAGTGGTGGCGCCTGCGGCGCAGTTGCCGCCGCCGGCGATGAGGACGACGACCATCAACGGGACGAGCAGGATGGCTCCGGCGATGGCGGCGACGAGGCCGCCGCCCTTCATCGGCTGCCCTCAGGCGGGGTGAGGTTGTCCACGAGCCAGGGTCCCGGCTCGGTCCCGTCCTCAGCGCGTCGGTCAAGGACCACTTGGTACTGCCCGATGTCAGTCGGGACGAGGACGGTGATCGACGTCGCGCTCGGCGCGGCCGACACCTGCCCAGGGCCGGTGACCTTCGAGGCGGG
Source organism: Curtobacterium sp. AG1037 (assembly GCF_003349855.1). Classification (NCBI taxonomy): domain Bacteria; kingdom Bacillati; phylum Actinomycetota; class Actinomycetes; order Micrococcales; family Microbacteriaceae; genus Curtobacterium; species Curtobacterium sp. AG1037. Next base: position 12,611 of record NZ_QQAO01000014.1, read on the forward strand.
CACGTTCTGCGGGTCGGTGTACTCGAACGCGTAGACGCCGTCCGGGGTCAGGTACGGACTGAGGTTCTTCCACCATGCGTCGTACGGCTGGTCGCGCTGGACGAACGCGGTCATGGCCTTCTCGGCGACGTCGACAGCGTCCTGCTGAGCCGCTGGCGGGGCAGTGTCCGGAACTTGGGGTTTGGGACTGTCGGAAGGGCGTGGTGTGATAGACGACGGGCTAGGGGCCTCGGGGGAAGGGGAAGACGTGCACGCGCTGAGGGTGGAAGCCACGACGAGCGCCGCGATCGCGGCTGCCGTGCGTGTCGCGCGTGCTGTTCTCATGCCCCTTGTGTCCCCTCTGGTGCGTCTGGATTCGCGCACCGCGTGAATCAGTCGTAAGTGATCGTACGACATCACTTGTTAGCCTGGCAACATCGGAGTATGGTTAGGGCACATCAACAACCGATGTACCTGGGGAGGCTAGAAGCGTGGCACGTAGATCGCAGAGCGAGACGCCCGCCAGCGCGCACCCGTGGATTCCGCAGGACGCACCGACGGCTCAGCAAGTCGAGACGATCGAGGCCGATCCACTGTGGGGCGACGCCCTGGCACTGAACGGTCCGAGCTCGCCGGCTGCAGCGCCGTTTGTCGACGTCTCACAAGACGTCCCGTGGCCGGTGACCGAGACGACGCGCGACGCGTCGGTGTGCGTGATGGGGCTGCACGGCGGCGCCGGCGCATCCCTGTTTACGCACCTGATCGGCAAGACCGCGCTCGACACGGAGCGGCAGTGGCCGCTCTACACCGGGTGGACCAGGCCGCTGCCGACCCTCCCCGTCCTCGCCGTCGCTCGGACGCACTACGAGGGTGTCGCGGCGGCGACACGGCTCGCACGTCTGTGGGCGGCCGGAGCCCTACCGGACTCGGCGCAGCTGCTCGGCATCGTGATGGTCGACGACGGGCCGAAGCTCGTCAAGGACCAGGAGCGGGCCGTGAAGCGGGTCGCGCAGATGGTGCCGAACGGCTGGCACGTCCGGTGGAACGAGACTTGGCGGCTCTCGCGGCCGTCATACGAAACGGCGCCCGCTCGGGTCCGTCGCATCATCGACAACATTCGATCGCTCGCCGCGAGCACGAACGGAGAACAGCAATGAGCCTTCTGACGATCACCACCACCCTCGCGGGTGTCCTGCCGAACCCGACCCCGGAGCAGCCCCCGGGTACCGACGGCTTCGTCACGGTCATCAACTGGATCTCGTGGATCGCCATCTTCCTCGGGATCGCCGGCTTCCTCGTCTCGGCGGGCACGCTCGCGTTCGCATCGTTCACCGGCCGCGAGATCAACAGCTTCAAGGGCCTGGTCCTCGCCATCGTCACGTGCATCCTCGTCGGCGGCGTCGGCGGCATCATGCAGGTGTTCGTCTAACCAACTGATCCGGAAGGCACCATGAGCAACGACAGCACGACCGAGCGCAGCCCCTTCAACCGCTGGTGGTTCATCGCAGGGGGCTTCCTTGTCGTGATCGCCGTGGTGCTGGGCCTGATCCTCAGCGGTGTCATCGGAGCAGGTAACGGCGGCGGCGGGAACAACGCCGGGGGCAATCCCGGCGCTCCCGCCGCTTCGTCGTCCCCGGATGACGGAGGGAACAGCACCCAGCCGGCTTCCGACGTCTGCTCACTCGAAGACGGTTCCCAGAGCATCCCGACGTCGGGACCGGCCGCGGACTGGAAGACGGACGTGTACTTCCAGTACCCGACGTCGGACAGGTACGGTCCCACGACGAATCCGAACAGCTCCGAGTGGGGCTGCTTCGCGCACTCGCCCACTGGCGCTCTCTTCGCCACTGCGAACCTCGTCCGCGGACTAGCTGGCCCCGACTACAAGAAGGTGGCAGAGGCGGCCGGTGTCAACAACGCAGCCCGCAAGCAGTGGGTCGACGCGCAGTCGCCCGCGCAGCACACCCAGACTGCCGGGAACGTCGGGCAGATCAGCGGCTTCCAGTTCCAGTCAGCACAGCAGGACTCGGCGGTGGTGAGCCTCGCTCTCTCCGCGTCCGACGTCACCGGATCGATGAAGGTGGCGCTGGTTTGGGATTCGGCCACGAACAACTGGAAGGCCGATTTTGCGACGTCGGATCTCGAGTTCTCGCGGGTCGATACACCGTCGGCCTTTACGCAATGGACGGTAACCAATGGCTGATAAGGAATGCGGTTTCATCGACCCGCTGTGCAACCTCGGTAACGGAATTGAGGATTTTGCTCAGGGTCAAATCGCGGACTTCGTGAAGTCGATCGCGGAGGGCATCGTGCAGGTGCTCAAGGTGGTCAACTCGTTCTGGATCTACGCGCCGTCGCCAGACGTGAAGAGCGACGCGATCGCGACGCTCAACAACAACCTCGCCTGGTACACCTACGCGTTCGCAGTCCTCGGCATCCTCGTCGCACTCATCCGGATGGTGATGCAGCAGGAGTTCAAGGGTGGCATGCCGGGCGTGAAGATGCTGTTCAACCTCATCATCGTCACCGGCTGCTACGCGACCGGGATCGCGGCGATGATCAAGGCGGGCGACGCGTTCGCGCCGTGGATCATTGAGAAGGCCACCGGCGCTCCCATGGACATCACCAGTGCCATGAGCGTGGAGACGATCATGGCTTCCGGCATCGGACCGGCGTTCCTGCTCGTGATCCTGGGCTTCCTCGGCTCGATCGCGAACCTGCTGTTCATGCTGGTGCGCGCGGTCATGCTGACGATCCTGATGGTGTTCTTCCCGCCCCTCGCCGCGGCGTCGGGGACCGAGACGGGCAACCAGGCGTGGAAGAAGGCCAACGGGTACCTGATCGCGTTCCTGCTCTTCAAGCCCATTGCGGCCGTGATCTTCGCGCTCGGAATCTTGCAGCTCAAGTCCCCGCCGAAGATCGAGGGCATGAACGACACCGGGAACGCACTGCTCGGAACCTCGCTCGGACTGATGACGCTGCTGATGGCGGCGCTGGCGCTGCCGGCGCTGATCAAGTTCGTCGTGCCCGTGGCGGCGAACGGTTCCTCGATGGCGTTCTCCGGGGGTGCTGCAGCGGCCGCGGGTGTCGCGGCCGGTGCTGCTGTGGTCACGATCGGGGCGACGGCGGGCGCTGGTGCCGCGGTCGGGGCTGGCGCAGCCGGTGCCGGCGCCATGGGTGGCGGTGGTGCCGCCGCTGCTGGAGGTGGCGGCGGTGCCATCGCCGGTGGCGGGACTGCTGCAGCGGGCGGTGGCGGCTCGGCCGCGACTGCCGGTGCTGCAGGCGGTGGCGGGTCGGGGTCGACGGCTGGTGCCGGCGCATCCGGTGCGACCGGTTCTGGGTCGGGCGCGAGTGGTTCCGGGTCGACCGGGTCCGGAGCCGAAGGGGCAGGCTCGGCCGGGTCCGCCTCGAGCGGGTCGGGTAGCTCCGACACTGGCGCAGCCGGAGCAGGGTCCACCAGCTCGAGCGGGTCCGGTGGCTCTGACCGACGTCGGGCCGACGACATCGCCGACGTCCTGCAGGGCCTCTCCGCCGCGTCCGGCTCGGCCGGCGGCGGCATCGATGACGCATCCAAGGAGAACTGATGAGCACCACCCAGCCGGACATCTACGGCAACATCATCAAGCCCGGCCGTTCGGGCATCCTCGGCCTGTCGATGGGCCTGAGCCTGCTCGGCGTCCCGTTCGTCCTCGTCATCGTGCTGATGCTGGTCCGGCAGTGGTACTGGCAGTCGCTCATCGTCGTCCTCGTCGGGGTCGTGTCGATCGCTCTCGCGGCGCACCGGTCCTCGAAGGACGGCATGAACTTCTACGAGCGTCGCTTCCTCCGCATGGCGCAGCGTCAGAAGGTCCGCAGCGGCAACGCCGTGTACCTCGCCGGCCCCGCCGGCCGAGTCCCGGACGGCAAGATCCGCCTGCCCGGTCTGCTCGCGCCGAGCGAACTTAGCGAGCACCCCGGCGCGTACGACGCACCGTTCGGGCTGATCCGTCTCCGCGGGCCGAAGCACTACACGGTCGTCCTCGAGTGCCACCCCGACGGTGACGCCCTGGTCGACCAGGTGCGCGTCAACTCGATGGTCGCCCACTGGGGTGCCTGGATGGCCGGCCTCGGCCGCGATGACGGGATCATCGGTGCGTCGGTGACCATCGAGACGTCGCCCGACTCTGGGCTCCGTCTCACCCGCATGACGCAGAACAACATCGCGAACGGCGCATCGGACTTCTCGCGCAGCGTCGTCTCCGCCATCCCGGAACAGATCCGCGCCGGCTCGCCGCTGATCACGACCCGCATCGCGATCACCTTCTCCGGCAAGTCCCTCGACAAGGACGGGTCGGACCGTGGCCTCGAGGCCATGGCCGACGAGATCGGCACCCGCCTCCCCGCGCTCATGTCGACCCTGTTCGACACCGGCGCTGGCACGTCGATCCGGGCCTGCACGGCTCAGGACATCATCGACTTCACCCGCACCGCCTACGACCCCACCGTGGCGTCTCAGGTGGAGCAGGCACGCGCTGAGGGCGGCACCGGCCTGACGTGGGAGGACGCCGGCCCCGTGTACGCCTCGGACGCCCACCTCGACCGGTACGTGCACGACCGGGCGGTGTCGAAGTCGTGGACGATGTTCGAGGGCCCGCGCGGGCAGTTCTACTCGAACGCGCTCAAGTCGCTGATGCAGCCCGTGCAGGGCGTGCTCCGCAAGCGCGTCACGATCATGTACCGGCCGATTCCGGCCGGTGAGGCGACCGCCGTCGTCGAGTCGGCCGTCAACGACGCCACCTTCGCCGGGTCGCAGCGCCAGCGCACGACCGCCCGCCAGGCCCAGAAGCTCGCCTTCGCCAAGAAGGCGGCGGAGGAAGAGGCCCGCGGTGCCGGCCTGGTGCGGTTCGGGATGATCGTCACCGTCTCGTGCGCTGACGCATCTGAGTTCCCCCGCCTCGAGAAGGCGATCCCGTCGCTGTCGAACCAGGCCCGTCTCCGGGTCCGGGAAGCGCTCGGCAACCAGGCCGTCTACTTCCAGGCCGGCCTCCCCCTCGGTGTGGTCCTCCCGGAGCACTCCGTGATCCCCGACTCTGCAAGGGAGCTGATCTGATGGGTGCTCGCAGCCGTCGCACGTTCCAGGAAACCGGACAGGTGGAGCTTCGCCTGTCCCGTCGCGAGGCACGCAGCCTCGCCCGCCGAGCGGACCGTGTAGCCCGCCTGCAGCCGCGCAGCACCCAGGAGGGCTCCTGGCTGTCCCGACTGCGGCAGACGGCCGCTGAGGGCCGCGCAACGGCCGCTCGGCGCCCGGGCCGTCGTGGCTGGGCCGGGAAGGGCACCGGCCGCGTCAACTACGTGCAGCCGAACCCGGAGTACCAGGGCACCACGGTGCAGGTGTGCGGCCTCTGGCCGTTCATCGCCGGCAGCGGCTCCCCGGTCATCGGGGCGCCGCTCGGCCGTCATCTGCTCAACGGCAGCGTCGTGTGCGCGGACCCGATCTACTGGTTCCTCGCGAACCTCGTGCTGAACCCGTCGTGCTTCGTCCTCGGACGTCCCGGCCTGGGGAAGTCCACGATCGTGCGCCGCATGGTGACCGTGCTCGAGGCGTGGGGCATCGTCCCGATGGTCCTGTCCGACACCAAGCCGGACTACGTCGACCTCATCACCGCGATGGAGGGTCAGGTGATCCGCGTCGGTCGTGGCCGCGGGCACCTGAACCCGCTGGATCTCGGCCCGCTGATGCGTGAGCTCGAGAAGATCCCGGATGAGAACAAGCGCCGCGAAGCACTCGACGAAATGCGCGGCCGCCGTCTGACGACGGTCCTCGGTCTGCTCGCCCTGGTGCGCGGCGCCCGCCTCGAGTCCTATGAGGCGTCGATCGTCACCGAGGCCATCCGTATCCTCGACGAGCGGGACCGCGTCGGCGCACCCGTGATCGGTGACGTCACCGACCTGGTCCTCAGCCGCCACGAGCGGCTGCGGGCCCTCGCCCGCGATCGTGGCGAAGAGAGCCGCTACGACGACCGCGTGCAGAACCTCCTGGACGACCTGGTCGCCCTCGGCGGGTCCGGGTCCTTCGGCGACATGTTCGCCAAGCCGACGACCGAGCACATCGAAATGGGCCGGCCGATGGTCTTCGACATGTCCTCGATCGACGACGGCGACCTGCAACTGCAGGCCGCCGTGCAGTCGGTGTGCTGGAACTACGGCTCCGCCGTGGTGTCCGCCGACAAGCACCTCGCAGAGGCGGGGATGCGCGAGCAGCGGCACTACTTCCTCGTCATGGACGAGCTGTGGCGCATGCTGCGCGCCGCGGACGTGATGGTCTACTTCATCGACGCGCTCACCCGCTTGAACCGTCAGCGGGCCATCGGCCAGGCGATGATCACGCACACGATGAACGACCTCGAACTCGCCAGCGAGCACCTGACCAAGATCGCGTGGGGCTTCGTCGAGCGGTCCGCGATGACGTTCCTCGGGGGCCTCGCGGAAAGCGAGATGGGGAACCTCGAGAAGGTGTTCGCGATGTCGGCGGAAGAGAAGTCGATGATCACCGACTGGTCCGCGGAGTCGGGTGTGAACCCGGAGTCGTCGACGGCGGCTGCCCCTCCCGGGCTGGGGAAGTTCCTGCTCAAGATCGGCAAGAAGCCAGGCGTGCCCTTCCAGTCGCAGTTGACCGACATCGAGCTAGCCGTGAACAACACGAACCAGTCGTGGAAGGACGCCGCGGACCGTGCGCGCACGTCCGCGTCGCAGCTCACCGAGGAAGAAGCGGAGCTCGTCGCATGAGCCGGGAGGCGAATCGCCGGTCCTCGATCGGTGTCGGCGGGGACATGCCGTGGCTGATCGCGCTGTGCGGGATCGCCGGCCTCGTCGTCATCGGTGCGATCCTCTGGCTCGGCTCGTTCGTCAACGCCGACGTGCGGGCCCTGCCGAGCGCCGGACCGTTCCAGGTCGCGGCCGCGTTCATCGCCGGCGACGTCACCCCGACCGCGGCTCAGGTCCTCGTCACGCTCGGGATCTTCCTCGTCCTCGGCGCCCTGGTGTTCGTCCTGGTTGTCGCGGCCCGCAAGCAGCAGTCGATGCGGTCCCGCGTCGACTACAAGGCCCGGTACATGGCGCAGAAGCGCGACCTCGGCAAGCTGACGGTGGAAGAGGCGGAGAAGGACGCCGAACGGCTCCGAGCCCGCCAGGCGGGCATCGGTGTGACGCTCGCGACGCACCTGCCCTCCAACCTGCCGTTGTACGCGACGTGGGAGTACGTGCAGATCTGGCTCATGGGTCCCCGCGCCGGGAAGACGTCGTGCGTGTGCGTGCCGCAGATCCTCGAGACGAAGGGTCCGGTGCTCGCGACGTCGAACAAGCGCGACATCGTCGACCTCACCCGCGGCCCGCGCTCGGAAGAGGGCGTGGTGTGGGTGCACGACGTGCAGGGCCTCATCGGTGAGGACGCTGACTGGTGGTGGAACCCGCTCTCGTTCGTGCGTGACATGGAGACGGCGGAGAAGCTGACCGGGATTTTCCAGTCCTCGGCGGAGTCCGCGGACGCGAAGCAGGACGCGTACTTCTCGTCCGCCGGTCGGGAGACGCTGGCGCGGCTGTTCCTTGCCGCGGCGCTGGGGAACCGGCCCATCACGGACGTGTTCAAATGGGCGAACAACCCCGACGACAAGCTCGACGACCCGGCCCGCATCCTGCTCGAGGCGGGCGAGGTCGCACAGGGCCGTGCGCTCGGTCAGACGCAGACCCTCACGGAGAAGCAGCGAGACGGCGTGTACGGCACGATCCGTCCCTGGATCGGTCTGCTCGGCAACCGGAAGGTGCTCCCGTGGATCACCGACACCGGCGGCAACCGGCCGCACTTCGACCCGTGGAAGTTCGTCACGTCGACGGACACCATCTACCTGATCTCCATGGAGGGCGGCGGCAACGCTCGCGCGATCACCGGGGCCCTCGCGATGGCGGTCCTCGAGGCCGCGGAGCGCACCGGTTCGCTGAACGCCGGCGGGCGGCTCCCCACGCCGCTGACGGCCGTTCTCGACGAGGCGGCGAACGTCGTTCGGTGGCGTGAGCTGCCGGACAAGTACTCGCACTACGGCTCCCGCGGGATCATCCTGTCCACGTTCTTCCAGTCCTGGCAGCAGGGTGTCGAGGCGTACGGGGAGACGGGCATGGGCAAGCTGTGGTCGGCCGCGAACGTCCGCGTCGTCGGGTCCGGTCTGGCGGAGGACAAGTACCTGCCGTTCATCAGCCAGGCGATCGGTGACTTCGACGCGGTGAAGCGGTCCCGATCGTCGCAGTCGCGGGGCGGGTCGACAACGACCAGCCTGCAGCGTGAGCGGATCTTCGACGTGTCGGATCTCGTCGCACTGCCGGCTGGCCGCGCGGTGATGATGGCGACGCAGACGCCGGCGGCGCTGCTCAAGCTGGATCACTTCTCGGCTCGTCCGTACGCGGAGAAGGTCAAGCAGTCTCAGGACTACTACGAGGCCCGCGCCGTCGAGCGCGGCGCCCGTGTGCTGGCGGAGGTGGGGAACCGATGAGCGACCCGTACGAAGAGTGGGGCGACCCGGAGGACCACGGCGAGAGCGCAACGCAGCCCGCGGCGCCGGTGCTCGAGCTGGCGTTCCAGAACGTCTACGAGTTCGTCGACGAGTGGCTGCTGCCGCGCTACCGGCGCAAACCCGATCTGAAGTGGGACCCGCGGTGGTTCGAGAACCTCGAGGCGCTGGATCGCCTCGAGGCGCTGTGGCGCTCGTTCGAGTACATGCGGTACCAGGGCATGACCGGGATGCAGGTGTTCTGGAACGACTACCTCGGCCCGACGATGCGTGAGCTCACGATGCCGGACGGGGTGTTCTGGTACGTCGAGCAGTACGACGACAGCGGCAAGAAGCCCGATCAGTTCCGATCTGAACGCCCACCTGCCGAGGTCATGGTCTAACCCCAGCACACCGCAGAACGCCCGTCACCGGCCCGGTGGCGGGCGTTCTCGTGTGCGGTCACAGGTGCTCCGTACGATGACGGCATGACGGCTCCGCTGACCCTGCGTGTTCTTCCTCCTGCTCCGCGCTACGGGACGCCGTTCGACGCCGACGCCGACGGTTTCAAAGAGGGCTGGTGGATCTCACGGTGGCACGAGAGCGGCGGTCCCGACGCGGACGCCATCACGCTCTCCCTTGACGGCGACGAGGTTGCGCGTGCGATGATCCGGCATGACGGCCCGGAGGCTGAACACATCGGTCTGGGGCCGTTGACTGATCCGGTCGAGCTCGCGCGTATCGAGGTCGCCGAGCAGCATCGCAGGCGCGGCCTCGGCCGCGCCGCCGTCCTCGCGATTGCTCGTCACTACGCCGGCCGCGACGTCTGGGTGCACGGCGACGAGGCCGCGTTCTACGAGAAGACGGGATGGACCCGGTACGAGCGGGCGGACCGGGACGCGTCGATTGTGCCGTTCTTCGTCCTACGGTCCGCCGGCTGAACGTGCGGGATCTCTAGCCGGCGGCGCGCTGCCTCGCCCGCTCGGCGGCCGCTTTCATCCGGGTCCAGTCAGCCGGCGACAGGTTGCTGGTGAGGTTCGACGCTTTCCCACCCATGACCCTGGTGGAGTGGAAAACGTCGTAGTGGTGGAGATCCTTCACGCTGCTTCGCCACAGGTGCAGCTTCGACTGGTTCGTGAACGACCCGTGAAGCGCCGGCATGGCGGCACCACTGGTGACCCACTGGTAGGGCGAGTCGTCGAGGAGCTGGTAGTCGATCGCGCGCGTGACGCACGCGGCGACCCAGTCCGCGAACTGGATGTTCGAGCTCAGCTTGCTGTCGACGTGCATCGGAGGCTCCACGATGCGGCGCATTTCGGGGAAGTCGGCGGCTCTGGCGTAGATGTGGCCGTACATGCGCGGGAGCCGTTCTGCGCGGGTCTTCTCGTTGATCTGGTCGATGACGACCATGACGTTCTGGTCATGCTCGTCTGCGTACCGAGCGATCCGGTTCAGCGTCTCCTGCATCGCCGTCTTCTCGCGGTCTGCCGGGTCGACGACCACCTGCTTCGGCGTGCCAATCGGCTTCTCGTCGGCGTAGTAGAACAGGTTGCCGCCGAGCCGCTTGACGTGGCTCACAAGGCCGTTGAAGACGCGGATCTGGTGGGGGTACTTCGCGTAGGTGTCGGGGCGGAAGATGTCCGAACCCTTCCTCTCCCACCTGCCCGGGTCCGCCTGCGCGGCAGCGATCTCCGAGCGGAAGAGGGCGGCCTTGTCGGCGGCAAAGAGTGCTCCGAACCGCCGGGCTTCACCCTCGGGGATCACGAAACCTGCGTAGCCGAACGATGGGCTGGTCCGGAACCGGGCGTGGTCACGGCTGACGAACGCACCCGTCTCCCCGATCTCATCGATGTACGCAAGCAACACGTGAACGATTATCAGGGGTTAACGCAGAAACCCACGCCATCGGCGTGGGTTTCTCGAATTGGCGCTCGGGGAACTGTTTCATCCCTAGCTACCGGTTTCGACTGTAGACCATCCGTACACACCCGTGCCAGACCAATTCGGCGGTCACAGCACGTTCTCGGCACGCTGACGCCGTTTCGTCCGGTCGCGAACGATCGAACGGACGCCCGGGACGAGGACGATGACCACGATCGCCGCGGCCGCGAACACGTTGCGAAGCTGTGGGGCGTCAGGGACGACTTCGTAGGCGCTAAGGAACGCGGCCAGGTCGTAGACCGTGTGAGCCGCGACGAGGCCCCAGATCGCTCCCGTTCGGCGGTACAGGTACACGAACGCGACCGGCCAGAACGCGAACGCGAGGACGCCCCACCCGTAGTACAGGTGGAACGGGATGCGGACGGCGACGGCCACGAGGTAGACCCAGCCCCAACCGACGTCGGCACGGCGCAGCGCGACGACGACGAGGCCGGTCAGTGCCAGCTCTTCGGATGGTCCCGGCAGGCCCGCGTCGATGGTCGCGAGGATCATTGCCGGGGCGCCCTCGATGCCCGGCCACGGGTAGTTGTTCTGCTCGAGGTGGAACACCACAGAGACGCCGGCGAGAGCGACGAACGCGAACGCCATCACCGTCAGCCCGATCGGGACCGTGAGCGCGCCGCGGGCCCACGCGATCGCGCGCGGTGGGCGGCCGGCGAACGCGCGCATGAGGATCGCCGCGAGGACGGCCACACCGGCGGTCCACGCAACGCCGTTCAGCTTGAACAACTCGTGCAGCAGGTCGGCGTCGGTGCTCCCGTGGCTCTGTCGCGGCAGTGGGGCGCCCGCCAGGACGGCGATCGCCGCGACGGTCGGCCACCCCCAGCCGACGATGACGACGAACCCGATGCTGCCCCATGCGACCGCGCGCATCACCGGTCGCCCTGAGGGCCGGACGGGCTCGATGTTCAGCCGGTCGAGGCAGACCCAGGCCCACGCCTCGGCGGCGGAACGGCGGAACCCGCCGGCACGAGGTGCTGTGTCGGCGGGTTCCGTGGGTGGCGTGCTGGCCGTCACCGGCTGAGGCCGGACGTCCGCTCGCGCGCCTGCTGCTGCTTGGCGGACTTCGCCTTCGGTGCGCGGCCCTTCGCCGACGACGCGAGCGCGCGCTTCGCGCTCTGCGGGTAGCTGCTGTCCATCGCCTCACGGGCGTGCCCTGCAGCCGTCGTCGCGGGCGCGCGGGGCGCCTCGTGATCGGCGACGGGTTCGGGCATGGAGCTCGTCTCACGGGCCGCTGCGGCGTCGTCCACGCCGGCGTCGTTCAGGTGCCGGTCGTGGTCCTGCTCGTGGCCGTACTCGTTCGCGAGGTCGACGTCGGCTTCGCTGTCGAGGCGGTCTGCCGTGCGCTCGTGCCGTTCGGAGTCGGGGGTCGCCTCGCCGGCGTCCCGTTCCTCGTCGGCGCCCTGCTCGCGCTGTGCGCGGGCTTCGTCCTGCAGGTCGGCCGCTGCGGCTCGGTCGTCGCGACCGAGGGCGTCGTCGCGCATCGCGGCGAGGCGGTCGTCGACGGCGTGCATGAGCGCGTCGCGGCGGGCTTCCTCGGAGTCCGGATGCTGCGCGCGGATCTCGTCGACGTTGATCCCGAACCGGGCATGCGCCTGGTCGCGGACGGTGTCGTAGATCGTCGCGGCGTTCCGGTCGACGTTGTAGAGCGTGGCGCCGTAGGTGGCTGCGTTCGCGACCCGCTCTCCGGTGGCGTTGTCCCAGAAGTCCTGCCGACCGACGATCTGTCGGAGCTGCGCGGTGCGCTGCTCCTGCTCGCGGATCGCGGCGGCGGACTGGGCCTGCGTCTGACGGTCACGTTCCGCTGCGCGGCGGCTCATCGCCTCACGCACCTGTCCGAGCGCCATCATCGCGGCGCGGACGACGCGGTCGAACTCCTGCCCGACTTCTTCCTCCGACATGCTGTCTCCCCTCGTTGGTTCCATCCTCGCCGCCCCGTCCGGGGAGCGAAAGCGTCTCTGACGTTCCCTACCGCTCGGTGCCTCTGTCGCGGCCGCCGGGGGTCTGCTCAGGCCCGCGCCGTGTCGGCATCGGTGCGACCGACGGCGTGCTCGGTGCCGGTGCTGCGGGCGCCTGCGCGGTGACCTCGTCGGCCGCGCGCATCGCGTTCGCCATCGCCCGCTGCACCGCCACCACGGCGGCGGTGTCGCCGGCGAGCTGACGTTCCTGCGCGATGACCTTCCCGACGCGGGAGAGCTGCCGGAACACGGCCGTCCAACCGGTGATGCTGTCGCGTCCGGTGGCGCGCTGCACCAGACGTGCCGTGTACGCGGCGTTCGCGGCCAGGGCGGAGTTCTGCTCCTTCACCCGGCCCGGGTCCTGGTTCGTGAACCGGTCGCGAGCGCCGATGCGGGCGAACACGTCGGACGCCTGCGCGAACGGTCCGTGCTCGCCGCGCTCGAAGTAGATCGACGCCTGCGCGAACGCGCCGGACATGTCGATCGCCGCGTGCCGGTTGAACCCGGCGGAGCGGTCCGGGACGACGTTCTGGCCGTGTGCGTTGAGCCGCTGCACTGTCTCCCACGGGAGACGTGCGGGACGTCCCTGGTTGGGGACGTCGTACTCGTGCTTGCGTGCTGCGTCGCCGCGCGCGGTCCACACCTCGACGGCGTCGCGCTCGTCAGCCTCGGTGCTGTTCCACCGGTTGCGGAGCTGGCCGAGTCCGAGCGCGGAGTCGAGCTTCGCGCCGCCGAACCAGACGGCGGTCCCGCGGGACCCGTCCTCGTTGCGCGGCGGTACGAGGGCGGCGGAGTAGCCGACGACCTTGGTGGTGCTGCCCTTCTCGTACCGGGGTCGGATCAGTACACGTGCGTCACGTGCGCGCTCGATGAAGTCGCGCTCACCCGTGGCCGACACCGCGGCGGAGCGGAGGCGACGGCGGAGCTCGTCGCGGTCGGCGGCACGTGCCTTGCCGGCGGCGACGCGGTCGACCTCTGCTGGCTTCGCGCCGCGCTGTGCCTCCCGGTCCTGCTCACGTGATGTGAGGACCTGCAGGCCGTACTTGTGCTCGAGCTTGTTCGCGATCTGCTGCGCACGCTTGTAGTCGTCGTGCACGCGTGCCTTGGTGCCGTCCTCGCGGACGAGGTTCACGGCGATGTGCACGTGGTCGTTGCCGGCGGTCGAACCGCCATGGCGGACGGCGACCCAGCGGCACGCGGCCGGGGCGTCGTCGTCGCTGCCGAGCGCATCGAGGTTGCCGTCGTCGAAGCCCATTTCGCGGACGAAGTCGCGCGCGATGCCCGCCCACTGTTCGTCAGTGAGCTGCCCTTCCTCCGCCTTGATCGACAGGGATGCGTGCCACATGTGCGCCGGCTTGTCGCCGATCTTCACGTTGCGCTCCGCCTCGGGGTCCCACCGCTTCACCGGAGCGGTGACCTGTGTCCCGAAGGTGCGTCGCGGTTCGTCGAGCGCGTTGGCGATGTCGAGTGCGTCGTCCATCGACAACTCACCGTCCGTGATGCCCTGCACGACCGCGTCGTGACCGGCGACGACGTGCGGGTTCTCGTGCACATTGTGGCGGTGCTCTTCGCGCGTGGACTGTCCCACGAGGTAGCTCATCAGCCCTGCCGCGGAACCGCCGCGGGTGATGTTCGGCATCATCAGCGCACCGCCTGGTCGCGGAGCAACGTGTCGATCGTCGCGGTGAGCTCGTCGATCGAACGGAGCGTGTGCACGATCTGACCGTCCAGCGGCGCACCGGAGTTCACCGCGCGGGTGATCTGGTTGAGGTTGTTCGAGTTCGCGGCCAGCAGTCGACGGATGCGGAACAGCTCAGCCAGGTACTCGCGACGCTCTGTGCTCGTCGCACCACCCTCGGGTGCGAACGCGCGCTCGACCAGGACGCGAGCGATCGTGACGCCGCCGGCCTCCTGCGCCATGACCATGGCACGGGCCTCTTCCTCGTCAGAGAGCTTGACGCGGTGCTCGTGAGGGCGTCCACCCGGCACGTTCTCGCGGCGACGACGGGACCGACTGCGCGCGGTCCCCACCTGCTCGCTCATGCGTGCCTCCTAGCCCAGTGCAACGAACCCGCCCCTGCGGGGAAGCACACGTCCAGTGTGCCGCATCCGACGGCCTCCGGTCGAGGATCAAGCCAGTTAGGGGACCTAACCGTATAGCTTGCTCTCACCCCAACCGGGGCGTGAGCCTGCTACACCCGCGTGCATGGATGGGTCCACGTCAGAGACGTGGTCAAAGATCCTGCGGGGGTTGCCGCGTGCTCGATAGCATCGAAGCATGCCTAGGGAAATCAGCCTCGAAGAGATCGAACAGCGCGCACAGCAGGCGCTGCAGGACCGCATGTCCGCCATGCGTGACCTGATGGACAAGCGCCAGAGCGTCATCGACGCTCGCGCGCTTCTGGAAGACGCGGAGCGGCAAGCCGCCAGCTCCTACGCCGACGCAGTCGGCGCCGGGTGGACCGACGCGGATCTGCGCGACTACGGCCTCGGCGACCTCGCCGGGTCCGGCTCGAAGCCGCGGCGGAAGTCGACCACACGGAAGACGCGCGCGACGCGTCTCGCGGAGGGTACCTCCGGGACGCCGACCGAGTCCTCGGAAGACGCAGCAGAGTCCTGAGGGCAGCCCGCTGGGGACTGATCGTCATGCGGGAGCCGGGCCGGCGTCAAGGGCGCTTCGCGTCGCACGCGATGTGACTTCGTCACACCCTTGACCCCGTCCCGCCTCCCTCATTGGGTCCCCCTATCAGCGTGATGCCGCAGTACCGGGCAGAGGACGCAGCGCCCTTGTAAAGGGCCGGTGTCGGCAGCAGTCGGAACCGCTGATAGCGACGCGTGACGAGCGCGGTCGGGATGGAAGGAACACGCACCATGGAGTTCAAGGAACACCGCGCAGAAGACCTGCTCGGCAACGACCGCGACCAGCGCACCCGTGCGTTCATGGTGCAGTCGTACCGGCAGGGGCAAGACGAACGGCTCGCGCGGCGGGCGTACCTCGACGCGGCGCGCGCCGGCGACGAGCGTGCACTGTCGAAACTGGAACTGGACCAGGCCGTCGACTCACAACGAGCACGCGAGCTGGCCCGCTCCCTGGTGAAGGTCCTCGCCCGGCACGAGCCGATTACGGGACGTACGTTCGGTGAGCTGCGCGACGTGATGCACCTCGCCGGCAAGTGGGACGAGGCGGACCGTTCGATCGCCCGCCACGTAGAAGAAGTCGAGCACGCCGTGCACGACTACCTCGCAGCGATGCGTGACACCGGCGCGCTCCTACCACTCACCCCACACCAGGTCGACGAGCTCTCCTTTGACGCCGTCGACGTACGGTCCACTCGCGAGTGGGACGACGTCGCCGTGGCGGAAGAGGCGTTGCACGAACAGCGCCTCGACGAGCGGCACGCAGCACTCGAAGCGCGACGCGACTACGACGCACTGTGGCTCGACACGGTGCGGGACCTGCGCGACTACGGCCAGCAGAACGAACGCACGGACCCGCTCACCGTGGAGTGGCGAGAGCCCTCCCCCGTGAGCACCAGCTACCCGCACTCTCCGCGTGCCACGCTGAACAGCAGCACCCGCGGTTCCGCCATCCCGGCGCCGCGCACACACAAACTCCGCCCCACCGGGCCGGATCACACCACCGAACGATGAGGACAGCAGGGGGAACACTGATGGCAGAGAACACCGCGTTCACGTACACGCTCGATACCGCCCGCCGGCGGTTGCTCGAGCTTGAGTACGACGTGACCAACGAACGGTCGACCGCGGGCAAGGCGTCGCACCTCAACGAGGCATTGAACGTGATCCGCTCCACCGCGCTCGGCCGCGACGAGGGCCCCGCCCTGGTCGACGCGACGCGCAACCTGCAGGACACCGCTGGCCGTCAGGGCATGACGGTCGACATCGTCAGCGACGCACGTGCGCAGTCGTTGCAGGCTGCGTGGGGTGCGTTCGAGCGGAACCCCTTCGACGGGTGGACCGGACATGACCTCAGCGACGACATCGCGTACTTCGCCGAAGGTAGCGCGCAGCCGCACAACCTTGGTCGCGTCGCCGAACTCACGCCGGAGGAACGTCGCGCCGAAGCGACAGACGCGCTCGGTCGGGTCGACGAGTGGTCCCGTGAGGGCATCCACACGGCCATGACGAACGCCGTCTCGACGGCGGCGGTGTATGAGGGCTACCCGGAGACGAAAGCGCTCGTCGACGAGGTGAGGTTCGTCTACGAGACGGCCCGCACCACGCCGGGAGCGTTCGCCGAGCTGCAGACGTTCGACCAGGTCCTCGACGCTGCGAACCCGAACCGGTCGCAGCCGGCGGCGGAGCAGAGCAGCACCCGCGACCGCATCCGGGAGAACTTCGCCGCGCAGCGCGACGGCGTCGCGCCCGTCGGCCGGGACGACCTGCTGCAGCGGATGACGGCCGCGTTCCAGCACGGCCTACAGGAACGGCAGGACCGCGCCGAGCGTGGCGCGTACAGCCTCGACGCGGTGCAGGCACGAGCAGCCGACCGGGTCCGCGACATCAGCCTCGCCGAGTCGACCACGACCCGGCTCATCGACAGCCTGCCGGACACGTCACGCACACCGGTGGAGCACCCGATCAGCGGGCACGAGGCCGCCGACCTCGAGACGATGGCGCGCCTGCACGGCAAGTGGGGCGGGACGGACCCGGTGATCGCCGATCGTGTCGACGTCGTCGACCGGATCGCGACGCAGACGACCACCCGGCCGAGCATCAGCGACGCCGATCAGAACTCGTACGCCGGGTTCGACAAGCGCGCATGGGACGGCTGGCAGGACGTCGAGCGGAAGGAGCTCGCGAACAACACCGCGGAGCAGAAGACGATCGTGCAGGCCCTCTCCGGTCAGCAGCAGTCGGCGTCGTTCCCGCAGTCCGCGGCCGCGCAGCTCAACGCGTCGGTGGGGCAGGCGCAGCCCGCCCCATCGTTTCGCTCCGGCCGCGGGTTCGGTACCCCGACGAGGGATGCCGGCGTAGAGCGATGAGCATGGCGGACGCGGCGGCGCTGGACGGGTTCATCGCCGCAGTCGGCGGCGATGACCCGGTCTACACGGGCCAGTGGCCGCGCGTGGAGTGGCAGGCGGCGTACAACGCCTTCCAGGCGTTCACGCGCGGCCCGGCAGGCTGGCGGCTTGCGCCGTTCGCGGGCATGCCGGAATGGCTTCGTCAGATGGTGGACGGGCGTGCGGTGCCGGACACGGAAACGCCCGCTCCCACGCTTGGTCGGCTGTGGACTGAGCGGCTGAACTGGTTTCAGGTCGTCGACGAACACCCTGCCGACCTGGTCCTCTGGGTCGACCGCCCAGCGCAAGGACATCAGGTGTCGGCGCAGCAACTACGCGCCGCGTTCGATGCCGTCCACGCCGTCGGAGCGACGCCGGTGTTGACGGTCCACCTGGACCCAGCGATCGAGTCCGAGGATCTGCGAACCACGGTGAGCATAGAGGCGCTCTACGTAGTGGACATGGTCGGGACCATGGGCGCCGATGTCGCGGCGGCCATCCTCGGGTGGCCGGGTGCCGAGCCGTATCACTTCGAGCAACCGTCTGACGTGCTCAACGGCGCAGGGTTGCAACACGGGCACGTGACAGCCTGGGAGTGGTTGTAGGCGGCACAGGCCATGAGAGGCGAAGGCTCCATCGGATCTCAGCTGTGCGCGCCTCAGTAGGTCACCGCTCGATCGAGCGAACGGCCCCCGCCGGTTCTCCGGTGGGGGCCGTTCTGTGCGCCGACACCAGGGGTGTCAACGGGGCAGGTCGTAACCTACGCCGCGGAGACAGGACGTCAGTCGGTGCGGTGTACGAGGTCTTGGTCGTACGCCTCAAACTGGCCGCGGAGCTGAGCAGCACGGGTCCACTCGTCCGCAGTGAGACGAGCGTTGACGTCGACGTTCTTCCAGGTTGCGGGATGGGCGATCCACGACTGAACGTAGGCACGTCGGATTGCACTCAATCGGTCGCGCTCCTCGTAGTGGCTGGGCAGAACTCCGTGAGGCGACTTGCTGGTCACAAGCTGCACGAACGCGACCAGGTCGTAGCCGTTGATCTCGTCGAATGCCGCGGCCGCGGCGTCTACGCCCGCCTTGAGCTCGTCGGCCGTCTCCCCCTGCAGCGAGCCCTCATCGTGCACGCGGATCTCGGCGGTGAGTCTGTCAGCCCAGCGGAGAACTGCGGCGCCGAAGGCGACTCGAGACTGCAACGAGTCCGTGGCGTACTCACGGTTCGCGATGCGCTTCGCGATGCGGTTGCTTGAAACCGCGACAGCCACCGCGCCTGCACCGACGGCGATGGTGCCAATGGCACCGAACGCACCGACAAAGGCGGGGACACCGATGTCCGCGAGCCACTGGTAGGACCACGTCGGCGCCCACTCGCCTGTCATGCTGCGCCAGCGACAGGCTCAAGCGCGATACGTGCTTCCTCGTCGACGCGCTCGAACGCGCGGAGGACGCTCGAGCGGCCGACACCGAGCGTCGCAGCGATCGCGCCGGGCTTCTTGCCGTCGTCGCGCATGCGGAGGGCTTCGGCGATGCGCTCCGGGGTCATCACGGTGGGCCGGCCGCCGACGCGGCCCTCGGCGCGTGCGCGGGCGAGGCCGTCTCGGGTGTTCTGCCGGATGGTGTCGACGCGGAGCTGGGCGAACACGGCGACCATGCCGTAGAGCGCCCGGCCCATCGGAGTCGTCGTATCGATCTCCGGTTCCGTCAGGGAACGGAGGTTCAGGCCCCGCTCCCCCAGGTCATTGACGACCTCGATCAGGTGGCCGGTCGAGCCGGCAATGCGGTCGAGCCGGTAGACGACGATGGTGTCCCCTTCGCGGGCGTAGTCGAGGCAGGCCATCCACTGCGGTCGGGTCCGCTTGCGGGAGGACTCTCCGTGGTCGGTGAAGACGCGGTCGCAGCCGGCGGCCTCGAGGGCGGCTTGCTGCGTGCCGGGGTTCTGGTCGTGGGTCGAGACGCGGGCGTACCCGATGGTGTGCGTCATCATCGCTCCATTCCGGTGTCACGGCCACGGCTGGTGTCGCCGTGGTGACGCTGTGCGGGGTTCTCGGCGCCGTTGCCGATGGTGTCCTTGGCGGAGGCCGGGTACGACGCGTCGAGGCGCTGGCGGGCGCTCTGGGCGTCGCTCGTCGACGCCGGGGCGTCGAGTGCGCTCGCCCAGGCGCGCGTACGCTCCTGGACGCCGGCGAGGTCCGTGGCGTCGTAGCCGTAGTCCTGCACGTCGACGGGACGGATGCGGTCGACCTGCTCGAGCTGGCGGGCGAACATGCTGCGGTCGAATCCGGGGTCGTGGTGCACCGCGGTGTCCAGCAGCTCGTCGTCGGTGAACCGACCGGACCGGCGGATGGCGTCGACGTCGAGGTAGTCGCGGGCTTCCCCGCGGCCGTAGAGCGCACCGACCTTGTTCGCGACCGCGTCGTCCAGGTCGAGCACGGGCCCGACCTCGAGGGTGACGGGGTCGTGTGCGCGCCAGTCCACGCCCATGTCGACGTCGAACCGGTACCCGTCCGCGGAGGTGACGTCGAGGCGGGCGAACTTTTCGGCCTGCCGGGCGATGTCGACGGTGTACCCGTTGTCGCGGAGCGCGGCCACGCCAGCGTCGAGTCCTTCGGTGAACAACGCCGGGGCGATGTTCGTGGTGAACAGGTCGACGTCCTCGGTGGGCCGGGCGATGACGCCGTGCTCTCGAATCGCGCCGGAGCCGGCGAGGGCGAAGCCCTGCCCGCGCATCGCGTCGAGCATGATGCTCGTCGCGGCGCGCTGGTGTTCCTCGGACGTCGTCACTGCAGCCCCGCTGCCAGCTCGGGGAACTTCGACTCCCACGCGGCCGCGCAGCGGGCCGGGAGCGCGAGGTCCCGCCACACCTGCAGGAGCGTCGACGCGTGCAGCGTCGACTCCTGCACATGGCGCGTGCCCTCGCGGACGATGTTCCGGTACGCCTTGATCAGCGTGTCATGGTCGGACAGGTCGAACTCCCGTTGCGGACCCCAGTAGACGGTGATCGGCAGCGTCAGGACGCCGTCGGCGGGCCCGTGCAGGGCCGCCAGGCTCGAGGGGGTGTCGTACGGGATGACGTCGGCGAATCGGACGCGGTCGCTCATCGTTCGTAGCCCTTCTGCTCGGTCTGGTGGGTCTGGGCGGCCGATGGCTTGACGTCGGGGCCGGCGGTGTAGCGGGCGGCGCGGAGCGCGTCGATCGCGGACGTCGGGTAGGACGCGGATGCGTCCTTGGTCGCGGTGAGCTCGCTGACGGGCTCGCGGGGCGGTGGACCGTCCCGTTCGACGGCCATCATCTTGAACACGGGCACGAGCGCCTGCCAGTTCGGGACGGCCTCGGTGATCGGCGGCGTCGCGGCCGCGGACGCCTGGTTCCACCGCTCCGGGGACACGGCGCCGAAGTCGAGCGAGAACCGCGACGTCTCGGCGAGCTGGGTCATCAGGATCTTCGACGTACGGCCGTTGCCCTCGCGGAACGGGTGCGCCTGGTTGACCAGGGCGAACACCTTCGCAGCCCCCACCGCGAACTCCTGCTTGTCGGCGTTGGGCCAGTCGACGGCGTCGACCATTCTTCGTGCGTGCTTGAGGTAGACGTCGATGTCGCCCGTGCGGGCGAACCCCTTCCCCTGCTTCGCCATGTTCACGTTCCGGTACTCGCCGGCCCACTCGTAGACGTTCTGGAACAGGTGCCGGTGCACGGCCTTGACGTGGTCGGCGTCGAACGTGCGCGGGATCTCGACACGGCCGGTCAGGATCTCAGCTTGACGTGCTGCCGTCTCGCGGTACTCCCGCTGGGTCAACTTGTCGCCCTCGAGGGCGCCGTAACCGTAGAGGTTCTTGAGCACGTACCCGTGGGGCTCGGTCATGTACGAGTCCCACGTGTCGAACGTGGTCACGACGTCTGGTCGATCGCAGCCGCGGTGCGGCGTTCGTACTCGGCGTTGTCGATCGCCCCGGTAACGAGATCGACGAGGTCGACGACATCGGCCCGGTTCGGGGTCCACCCCTCGTGCCAGCTCGAGGCGAGCGTCTGCAGAACGGCATCACGGTCCTGCGCGCTCAGCGGCGCGAACAGGTCCGGGTACTCGGCTTCGAGCTCGAGTCGATTCGCCATGGGTCCCCCTCGTTCGTGGTCTGACCAGCCTAGCGAGAAAGTGCCCGAAAACGGTGTCCGTTACCGAATCGCGTCCAAGGTTTCGGACAGGCGTTTCGGTCAGCGCTGCAGCGGCGTGTCCCGGAAGTCGTTTCGGGCGCCCAGAAACGGTCGTTTACGGGCACGACGCGCCCGGCTGCTCAGCCCGTCGGAGCGCCGGGCTACTTTCACGGCGACCACGTGACCGATTCGGCGCCCAGCGCTGTAGATACCGGAGTGAGGTTCTGCCTTTGTCGCCCGTATAACTCAGTACCGATGCACTGCTCCGCCGGTGGAGACCTCGCGGCATACACCCTGTGCTGCACACCTCCGTGCGGCGTACCAGAGTCAGTACCTCACACTTGGAGCCCGCCCGTGACCATCCTCTCCGTCCTCTTGAGCGCCAGCGTCCTTGCCGCACTCACACCGCTCGTCGCACTCGGTGTGTTCACGTACTGGGGACATGTCGCCGTGAAGAACGCCGGGACCCAGGCGGAGCGTGCGTCGCTCGCCAGAGAGTTCGCGCTGCGGGTGCTCGACGTCGGCAGGTGGAAGTGGCGGAAGAAGGACGACGGGGCGGCACCCCCAGGTGGCGACGACCGGCAGGATGGGTGAGTGAACTTCGACATCTACGAGGACAGCGCTGATGCTGTGCGTAAGAGGACCTGGAAGTACCTCAACCGCATCCTGCCCCACGGAGGGATGTTCCCCATGCAGCCGGTCGAGCGCGAACGTGAGGCCGCGGGGACGAACGCAACGGTGCTCCGTGCGGTGCACGACGGAGACACCATCGGCGCGGTCTACATCGGTCCGAGCTGGGAAGAAGCAACTGATGCGAAGTCGAACGGCGCGGACGCCATGGCCAAACGCATCCTGCGCTCCGTCCGCTCGCTCCACGGGATCGGTGTTGACCCCGATCACCGATCCCAGGGCATCGGGTCGGCCCTGCTCAAAGCGGTAGAGGCTCGCGTCGCGTCAGAGCCGGACACGTGGCTCATCATCGGCGTGGCTCACGGGGCACCGGAGCTCGAGGGGTTCTACGAGCGCCACGGGTACGTACTCGGCGAGCCGTCTCGCTCGATGATTCTCCGCGTCGGAAGCGACGTGATCGTGCTGCCGCAGTCTGATCCGGAGCCGCGATGGTTCTACAAGCAGCTCACACGTGACGAGGCTGCAGGGAAACCCCCGGTGCGCGCGTTCCATCCGACCGACCGCCAGCTCGCGATGATGCGCGCTGGCGCCGACCAGATCGCCGGCGAACGGCCGCGTACAGGCAAACTAGGGGTTTGAGAAATGGCAACAGATACTGAGTACTTGGTCGGTCAGGACAACTCCCGCTTACGCTGGGCCTTGTACGACAATTACAAGCGGGGGTGCTACTTCTGCAAGCGGAAAATTATTTTCGCGTTCATCCAAATCGATCACATCATTCCGCGAAAGACGAGCGTCGCGGACGGCACTAAGATTTGGGCTCGCGTACGGCCAGGTGAGACCTACCCAGGCATTCATAACCTAGCGAACCTTGCACCCATATGCAGTGAGTGCAACGGCCTACAGAAGAAGAGTGATTACCTCCTACCCGATGGAGTCCTCACCCTTTACCTCAACGAGGCCAACGAAAAGATAACTGAGATCGACGAAGAAATTGCTCGGCTCAGGGACGTCCCCGAGCTTGAGCTCGCTGCTCTGACGATCATCCAGGCAGACATCGAGAACAAGCACCAAGTCCAGGCGATAAGCCAGCAGGCTCAGGCGGTGCTCGAAACGATCGCCGCTACTGGTGTGAGCATGGAGTACCGCGAATTAGAACAGATACCCCTCAACCTGGACGAAGGCTGGAACCAGGCCTGGCTCCTCTGGGAACAACAGGGTCGAGAGTTCGACGCAGCAATTCGCTTAGTCTGGCAAACCGGCGCAGTCGGTGCCATTGCTCGTCGAGCAGTCCATGAGGTATGGCCCGCGGTCGAAACTCTGCTCTACCAGCACTTCGGCGGTCGCGCCGGTCGCACCAGCGAAACCGAAGCAAGCGATCTCCATGTTGACTACGTTCGAATGGATGTGCGGCCTGCAAAATACTTCAACGAGTTCGAGGGGTTCTCACTCGAGCTGCATGTTGCCGTACAGGCGTCCGGCAATATCACAATCCTGCAGCAGCGCATGGACGGCGATGGGCTTGAGGAGGACGACGTACGCGAATGGGCATTCGACGGCGTCATGGAAGTAACCTATCGGTGGTACGACCATAATACTGACGATCATTTCAGCGCGAGATCCATCCGCTCCAAGCCGATCAAGGACGGCGGCTGGGAAAAGACGCTGCAGTAGTAACCTTTGGCAGGTATACCAAAGCCCCCAGCCAAACAATGGCTGGGGGCTTTGGTGTCGGTACCGGGAGAGAGTCGGTACCGACGGGCTCGAGCGGGTCGGAGAGAGTGACCCGTCGAGAGCTATAGGGGGCGGGACGTCGCGATGTCGTTGGCTGCGGCGATCAGGGCGATGATCTGTCGGGCGGCCGACACCGGGTCGTCAGCGAACACGTCGAAGGCGACGGTGTCGCCGCGGCCGGCTGCCGTGTTGTGTGGCCGGGAGTGGTCGAGCAGGGCTGTTTCGATGCGGGCGTACGCCGTCTCCATGTCGTCCGGGGTGACGTCGCCGCCGGGCGGGTCCATGGGGTCGAGCTCGCGGATGCGCTGCAGCGCATCGGGCGTGTGGGCGAGGGCCTTCACGGCGCCGTCGAGGGTGCCGGTGACGAGCATGTGCGCGGCGACGGGGTTCTCGAGCGCAGCGACAAGATCTCGTTCGTCGTCGATGATGTCGGCCAGGGCGAAGCCCATGGCCGGGTCGAGCGCGATGACGCGTTCGGCGACCTCGGCCGCGCGGTCGTGGAGGGCGGTCATGTTGACGGGGCCGACGCCGGCGGTGTCGCTCATGCTGTGCCTTCCTGGGTGGTGGGGCTGGTGCCCCAGCGTGCGGTGATGTCGAGGTCCGTCTCGTAGACGATCAGGCCGATGTACCGGTGCCGCTCGGCGCCCTCGATGCGCTGGGTCTGGCGCTCGAGGCCGGTGATCTGCCGGATGGCTTCGCCGTCCTGCCGGTATTCCTCGGCGGAGTACTGGAACCGGGCGAGGGCGTCGATGGCGGAGTTGCACCACTCGGTCTGCAGGCCCCAGGTGCGGGTCTGCATCCCGAACAGGCGGTCGTCGGGGGTCATCGTGCGTCGTCCTGGTCGTCGGAACGGCGGCCGCGCTCGTTGTCGCGGTCGCGCAGCTCGCCGCGCTCGACTCGCTGCTGCAGGCCGCGGAGGGTCGCGGCCATCCACACGGTCGCGGCGGCGATGAGGACCCAGACGATGAGCCGGAACGCTGACGGCCAGATGAAGGCGGACGCGATGTTGAACACGATGCCGACGGACCAGATGGTCATGCCGATCCACACGGTGCGGAAGCTGATGTTCTCGCGCCTCATCCATCGGACGCTGCCGGCGGCGACGACGCCCCGGCGGAGGCCGAGCATGATCGGGACGACGCCGGCGATGACGAACACGGCTTGCGTCACGGAGACGGCGGCGGGGTAGCTCATGCGGAACGGTCCGGTCGGGCGTGGGCGGACTGACCGCGGAGCGCGGTCTGCGCCTGCTCGAGGTGGTCCCACACGAGCTCGAGCATGGTGGCGGCTTCACCGAGGTGGTCCGCGGCCTTCGCGATCGCGAGGGCCGGGTCAGAGCCGTCGTCCTCGCGGACGTCGTAGGCGTCGAGCGAGTAGCCGAGCGCGCGCACGAGATTGCGGAGCGAGGTGGGGAGACGGTCGCCGACACCGGACTTGAGCTCGCCGAGGGCGGCGTAGACGTCCTGGCCCTTGATGTCGTCGAACTCGCTGGCGGCCTGCAGCGCATCGAGCGCGGTGCAGGCGTACGCGGAGGCGCGCACGACGGTCGGGCGGTTGTCGTCGTCGGTCATGGGTTCATCCTCTCCCGTACCGGGGACGGAGGGGCGGCCGGCGCCGCCCCTCCCCCTGGCGAGCTACTGGCCGTTGTCCTCGCGCTCGGCCTTGCGGACCTGCGCCACGGCGTAGCGGAGGTCGGGCCCGATCGAGGTCGCTCGGAGGACCCGGCGGAACTGCCGTTCGGTGCCTTCACCCCAGGACTCGGTGTGCTCGTCGCCGACGACGATCACGGGCATGCCGGAGCGGAGGGTCGCGGCCGCGTTGTTGCCGAGGTCGAACCACGCTTCGACGTTGTGCCGGGTCGGGGTGTCGTCCTTCTGGAACTCGCCGCGGACGTAGCGGCCGGTGTTCTCGAGGACGGTGATGCGGGTGACGGTGGCCTTGCCGGCCTTGGTGCTGGTGGGGTCCTCGGCGAGGTTCCCCAGGATCGTGCGAGTTGCCATGGTGTCGCTCCTTCACGGATCGAGGGCTGGCGCCCCCTAGTGGTGTCGAGCCGCCCGGCGGGCGACTCCCCCAACACCTCTATTGGTACTAATAGTACTCTTACAGGTGTCGGAAGTCAACGGTGTTGCGGCCTACTGGCCTGCGTCGCGGTCTTCTTCGCCCCAGTACTCCCAGTGCAGCGGCCGGGTGCGGGCGCCCTTGTACGGGCCCTTGTTTTCGTGGATGGCGCAGTCGTGGTTGTCGTGGTCGTACGCGGCTCGGTAGTACCGGTCGGCGTCATCCTCAGCTCCGAGGTAGGCGTTGTGCAGGGTGGTTACTTCCGGCTGTCGGGATTCCCAGCCCCAGCGTTGCCCTTGGCGGAAGATTGCCCACTCTCGTTCGGTGAACTCGGCCTCCGGGATCTCGCGTGCCGGCGCATCGTCGGAGGGCGCGCGGAGCTCGCGGTAGTCGGCGGGGCCAACGAACGGGTCGGTCATGTCCTGATCCTCGGTGCTGGTGGGGCGTTCCTAGGCGGTGAGCGTGGCGATCTTGTCGGGCCGGAACCCGGTCCACGTGTCGGTGTCGGTGTCGGTGACCACGGCAGGGGCCTGCAGAAGACCGCGGGCCTTGAGGTCGTCGATGGCTTCGGGGTGCTGGTCGAGGTCGACCACGGTGTAGCTGATGCCCTTGCTGTCGAGTGCTCGGTAGGTGGCGGTGCACTGCACGCAGGCGCTCTTGCTGTAGACGGTGATGCTGCTCATGGTCGTGGTCCTCTCCCCGATCGTTTTTCTTGCCCTTCCGGCACAGGGATCGATTGGGAGCGGGAGCGATGGAGTGCAGGGTCCGTGGAATACCGGACTGAGCATCGCGAGGGAGGATATGCCGCGAAAGCCCTGCCGGAGTCGTGGAGCGACCTATGATCGCCCAGCCGGAAAGGTGCAAGAAGCCCTGATGAACCTCAGTCGCCGCCGTGCGGCGACGGCCCGTCCGCGGCCCGCCGTGGCCGCGGACCTACGGGGTGCGGAAGAGCGCGAACCCGGTGTACCGGTACTGGGTGGTCCCGTCGACGTCTTCGACGATGACCTCGACGCCGGCGAGCTGGTGCAGGTCCTCCCCCGACTCGCGGGCGGTCTGGATCTGCGCTTCGAACTCGATCGCCGCGGCGGCGCGGGTCGGCTGCGGCTCGGTGTAGAGCCAGTTGGTACGAGTCGGCATGGTCAGCTCCCCATCGGTCGGCCGCGCGGGATCTCGCCGGCCTCGACCGGCGGCCAGGGCTGGCCGCCGTTGTAGCGCTGCTCGAGGCGTTCGGCCTCGCGCATGAGGGCGCGGTCGACGAACTCGCTCCACGAGCGGCTGCCTTCCTGTCCCTGCGTGTGGACCATCGCTGCTCGAGCGCGAGCCGTGTCGTCGGGGTCCTGGTAGAAGGACACCTTCGGCTTCTTCCCGGCCTTGGGCGCGGGCTTCGCTGCTGGTGCGGTCGGCGCGGGGCTGGTGGCCGCGGGCGCCGGCTCGGGTGCGGAGGCGGGCGCCTGCGGCGTCGCGGGCGCGGCCGGTGCGTACGGCTGGGCGGCGCCGAGGGTGCTGCGGCGTCGTTCGGGCTTGCTGGTCGCCATGGTTAGCTCCTGCGGATCGTGTCGAGGTGTGCGGCGTAGATGTCGGCGACGGCGCGGGCCTTGCGGGTCCCCCACTCGTCGAGGCCCTTTGGGACCTCCTGGGCGTCGCGAATCCACGTGTGCTTCGGGATCGCCGGCGTCAGCACGTTGTCGATGCTCTGGTTGAACTCTTCGATCCAGTACTGGTCGTGGGAGGTGGCTTCCTCGACGCGGTTCACCAGGACGCCGGCGATCTGCAGTCCGGGGTTGAAGTACTGCTGCACGGAGCGGACGGTGTTCTGCAGCTCGGCGATGCCGTCGGCGGCGAACAGGCCGGGCTCGGTGACGATGAGGACGCGGTCGGAGGCGGTGAGCGCGTTGATGGTGATGAGGTCGAGGTTCGGCCCGACGTCGATCAGCACCAGGTCGTAGTCCTGCTCGACGGTCGCGAGGGCTTCGCGGAGGCGGTGTTCGCGGCCGGCGACCATGCCGGTGAGCTGATCGCGGACGATCGATAGCTTCCGGCTGCCAGCGACGACGTCGAGGCCGTCCCACACGCCAGGCCGGATGGCCTCGGCGAGGGTGACGTCGCTACCGGCGGCGATGACGTCGGCGAGGTCGAGGTCGTCGGTGGTTGCCCGCTCGCGGGCGGCGACCGAGCTGATGTTGCCCTGCGGGTCGGCGTCGATGATGAGGGCGCGGAGGCCCTGCACGACCGCGGCGCGGGCGAGGTTCAGCCCGCTGGTGGTCTTGCCGACGCCGCCTTTCTGCGCGGCGGTGGTGATCTTCTTGACGGTCACGTGTGTACCTCCATTAGGGGTAACAGTACTAGTAGAACTATTTACTTGGTGCGCGGCGCGCTGCGGGTCAGTCCGTGAGGCGGCACGCGTCGCGCGGGACGATGCGGAGACGTCCGTCGTCATCGGTCCAGACGCGGAGTGTGGATTCGTCGGACGACACGGCGATGACCTGGCCGACGAAGGATTCGTCGAGGAGGGTGACGCGGACGGTGCGCCCGACGAGGGGGTGGTCGCCGCGCGGCGCGGGAGCGTCGCGACGGGTTCCCGCGACGTCGCGGAGGCCGACGCCGGCTTCGCGGGGGTCGGCAGGTCGGGGCGTCGCCTCCGAGCGCCGATATGCTCGTGCGCGCTGCTCGACCCGGGCGAGCGCCGACCAGGCCGGGCCGTGCTGGACCGCAGGCCGCGGCGCGGATGACTCGGGCTCGTGTTCCCCCATGGCCCTATCCTGCCGCGTCGTGGCCGCCGCTTGGCGAAGCATGGCGGTCCGCCTCGCGGAGGTGGTACCGGACGTTCGCGACGGTGCAGTGCAGCGCCTCGGCGATCTGGCGTGGTGCGAGCCCTTCGGCTCGCTTGGCGAGGACGTTGGCGCGCATGGGGCCGCGTGCTCGATCGCCCGTGTCTGACTCGGCCTCCTGCTGCGGCGCGTAGCGCCGCCGCTCGCGTTCGACGATGAGGTCGGCGACGCTGGTGTCGAGGGCGTCGGCATCGCCGGCGATCAGCCACCAGAGGCGGCCGGGGATGCGCAGCGGCACCAGGACGGTGCGTTCCGGGTACTCGGTGGTCATCGTTCCTCCTTCCCCCAATCCCCCTAATAGTGGCATTAGGGGGATTGGGGCCAGCCCTACTCGGGGCGCTCGATCTCCATGTCCTGCCCATCCATGTGATTCGGGTAGAACACCCACTCGAGTTCCGATCCCTCCGGCGGGACGAACCGGACGCCCTGCACCTCGCCGACGATGACGCCGAGGGGGTCCTGCACGACGAGGGGTCGGGCGCGCTTGACACCGTTGACGGCGATCAGTGCGTCCCCTTCCTTGAGATCGGAGAGCTTGCGGATGTGCAGGTGAGCCATGGTGGCGGGTTCCTTTCATGCTTGGTTCTAACAGTACTAATAGTACTGTTCCGCGTCGGGGCTGTCAACTCTTGAGGGCGAGGATCAGGTCGGGGCGGAGGCCGGACCAGTGGTTCTCGGGTTCGTCGTCGACGACGACGATCGGGGCTTCGGAGTAGCCGAGTTCGTTGGTGACGTAGTCGAGGGCGGCGTCGCTCGTGGTGACGTCGACCTCGGTGTACGCGACGCCCTGGATCGTGAGGAACTGCTTCGTGCGGTCGCACTTGAAGCAGCTCGGCTTGGTGTAGATCGTCACGCTCGTCATGGGGTCCCCATCCCTCCAATGCTTCTATTAGTAGTCGGTCTGTAATCGGATGGTGGCGACCGCTTCGTCCGCGTCGCCGCGGCTCATGGTCAGGGTCAGCGTGACGGCTTCGGCCCGGGCTGCGCCGGGTGTGTTCGGTACGCGGTCGAGGCTGAACGGGACGCGTGTCGCCCCGGGGGCGGCTTGGAGCGCCTGGACGAACGCGGCGTCGAGGACGGCACGGAGCCGGTCGTCCTCGTGCTGCGCCCGTGGGTCGCCATCCCAGCGCACGACGTCGGACCATGCCTGGCGGGTCAGGTCGACCGCACAGGTGAAGCCCGCGGCGGCGGCGTTGCTGTCGGTGGCGATCAGCGCGCCGAGCTCGAGTTGCCGTGTGCGAGTGGTGCGGTGCTTCTCGTCGAGGTTCCGGAACACGGGAACGCCTTCCCGGTGGGGCGACTCGCGCCGCCCCACCTCTAATAGTGCTATTGGTACCTACCGGGGCAGGATGGTGTTGAGGTCGACGGTGACGCCCTTCTCGAGCAGGCGGGCCTGGTTCTCGACCTTCGCCGCGATCCGGGACCAGCCGTCGGGGGACAGGACCATGAGCGGGTCCCCGTCGATGTCGTTGAGCACGACGCAGGTGCGCTCGTCGAGGACGTGTCCGGCGATGGGGCAGAACATCGTCTTCGTCACGAGGTAGCGGACCATCTCGTCGCGGAGGATCTTCTCGAGGGTGGTGGACATGGGTTCTCTCTCCTAATGCCGGTAATAGTGGCGTTCTGTCCTGGTGGCTGTTCCGGCTCTTGCCCCACCGAACGTTTTTTGTTCCCTCCTGGTAATCGAGTCCAAAGCCGGGAAGCGACCGGAGTGCAACCCGTCAGGGCGGTGGGGGAGAGAGTTTCGGCGCGATGTGAGGGAGCTTGCGACCGCGTGCCGAAAGTCTCGGCGGAGACGGCAGCTTGCCGCTTGCGCGTAGCGAGTGCCCGGCGACGATGAGTGACCAGGAGGGAACCAGCACGCTCTGCCCTGTCAGGCTGGCCGCCCCGTGGGCGGCTCCGCTGGGGGAGAAGGGTGCCGGCCTCCGTGCCGGCTCGATGGGCGAGGCCTCCGTGCCGAGCCGGGCGGTCCCGGCCGCTCGGGGGTGCAAGCGACCGGGACCTAGGGGATACCTCCGGTCCGTGTGGGGGGACACGGGCCGGAGGCGGGAGTCGGGCCGCGTCTTGGAGGAACCACGGCCCGACTCGTCTGGGAGGCTACTCGACCTCGTCGCCGTCCGGGGCGATGTCTGCGCCCTGCTCCGACTCGGCCTCCGTCGCCTGCTCCGGCTCGGGTGCGTCGATGTCCGGCAGCCCGTCGAGGACGATGCGCTCCACGTCGGAGAGCACGTAGCCCCAGGTCTGCAACTGGGTGAAGTATCCGGCGAACCGCTTCCGTTCGGTCTCGTAGCGCCAGGTCTCCTTGCTGGTGGAGCCTTCGACGCCGCCGAGCACGACTGCGAGGGTGACGTACGCGGCGCGGGCCGGGTGGCTGGTGAGGTAGGCGCTCACGCCGTCGCGTGCGCCGTGGTCCTCGGCTCCGAGCAGGGTCGCTGCGAGGCTGTTGCCGCGTCCCATGTGGTCGGCGACGCTGGTGCGGTATTGGGTGACCGCCGTCGCGATGAACGCGGTGACGTCCTTCGGGAGCGTCTTGCGGGTGAGGAACTTCGCGATCCACTCCCGACGGACCGTCTCGGCGCTCGCCCATGCCTTGTTGTTGGCGACCAGGCGCTTGCGTTCGGCCTTCTGCTCGTCGTTCATCGGTCCGGACTGGCTGGTGGGCTGCTGGTAGACCGGGCGGGCGTCGTAGCCGTGCTGGGCCTCGTTGCGGACGTAGAGCGTGACGGTCGGCTCGTCCTGGTAGAAGTACTTCTCCACCCGGACGCCGCGGTCCTCGCCGATGCTCTCGGGCAGGGGAGCGTCCTGGTCGATGGGCTGGCCGTCCTTGCGGAGCGACGCGGCCCGGTACCACTCGGACCCGCTGTAGACCGACTCGGTGATGACCGTGTAGCCCTTCGCGGCCCATTCCTCGGTGAGGGCGGCGATCTGCGCCCGTTCGGTGCGCTCGTCGCGGGCGCGCTGCACCTCGTGCTCGAACTGGGCCGGGTCGAACTCGGCGGCTTCGACCAGGGTCGCGTGCAGGTCGGCGTCGTCCTCGAACTCGATGAGGATGGCCGCCTGGTCGAGGGTGATGTCGTGCTTCGTGACCGTCTCGACGGCGACGGCGCTCTCGGCGACCTGCAGTCCGGCCTTGACCTCGGATGCCTTGCGTCCGGTGCGCTTGGCGATCTTCGTCGGTGCCATGCCGTCGAGGGACAACTGCTGCCACGCGGCGGCGCGGTCGGCGTTGCTGAGCGCTTCCCGCTGGTCGTTCTCGATGATCTGCTGCACGATCCGGTCGGCGGTGTTCTCGTCGGCGGTGACGATGCGGGCCGGGAGCATGACGCCTGCCTCGCGGGCTGCGAGGGTGCGGCGCTGGCCTGCTCGGACGTACACGGTGCCGTCCTCAGCGCGGCGGCACAGCACGGGCGTCAGGACGCCCTCTGCGCGGATGCTGTCGACGAACTCCTTGGTCAGGTACGTCTTGTCCTCGGTGCGGACGTTGGACTCGACGACGACGGTTGTGGGGTCCAGCATCACGAACTGGTCCGTGACGGTGGGGGTCGTGGTGTCAGTCATTGCTCTCTCCTTCTCAGACCAACTTTGTTTTTTGCCCTGCTGGGCGAGGAGAGAACGGCCGGCGCGGAGCCTGGAATGCATAAGCGGGGTACCGGCCGGCGGCGAACAATCTCGGGCGATGTGAGGGAGCTTGCGACCGCGTCCGAGATTGTTCGTCGACGGGCGGCGCCATCAGGCGCGCGCGTTGCGTGGAGGGTGGAGCGTTGGCAGGATCGGACGACCAGACAGGTCAAAACGCATCTGATCAAGACCGCCGGCCTTGCCGGCTCCGCTGAGAGAACACGGCCCGCTCTGCGGGCTCCACCGACCGGAGCTCCGTCGGAGGTCGCCAACATCGTCAACGCCGACGCGGCCTAGCCGGCTACGAGCTCGAGGGCTCTCCCGGCGTCGTCAGCGGTCGAGGATCTCGTCGGGGAACGGCAAGCCCATGGCTCGCGCGGTGCAGGAGACGTGCATGCGCTGGCCGTCGTCGAGGGTGAACGTGTCGGTCGAGTGTGCGGCGGCGCGGTTCTCGCAGACCGGGCAGACGTCGAGGCTCATGGCGACATCCTCCGGCATCGTCGGGGGAGCCTGGGGCGACGGGCGCGAGCCCGCCGCCCCAGGTTGTCAGGAGCCGCCGGTGAGCAGCGTGAGCAGCCAGTGGAAGACCCACCAGCTCAGGTGCGCGATCGCGGCGATGAGGTTGAGGATGCCGGTGAGCCGGGTGAGCTTCGTGCCGGACTTGTTACCGTGGGATCTGATGGTGCCTCCTTGAGGGGCTTCGTCGGAGCCGACCGCGGATCATTGGTACGAGGCGCGTTCGGCTGTGGATTCGGGGAGCCCGACTGGTTGTAGCCGGTCGGGCTTCCTCTCCCTCAAGGGTGACGTACGGTGCCGACGGCGAGGCCCCCGAACGGGAGGTTTCGGGCGTGTTGGAGTCCACCGGGAACCACACGGGTCCGTATGTGCACACACGGAACTTCCGCGTAGGCATGCGGATCGGGCGTGTCCCGGATCTCGTCGACCTCGTCGATGTAGATGATCTTGTCCGGTCAAGAGAAACTGCTCCAGGATCGAATCTCGTCAACCCTTCGATCCTCGTTCGCGGTGTGTCGTGGGGGAGCGCG
>NZ_QQAO01000015.1:0-20801 GCF_003349855.1 Curtobacterium sp. AG1037
CACCCTGGATCGAGCACTACAACACTGAACGGATCCACTCGAGCCACGGACTCACGCCCGCAGCCCGAGTGTCAACAACCTGACGGCTCAGTACATCTAGGGCACCGACTGAACGGGCGGAGCAGCGAGGCCGGTTCCTGATCCGCCGGCCTCGCGGCGGGCGCCGTCGCGTCGTCGACCGGCGGTGCTCGCACACGATCCCTCGCGAGGAGCCAGCAGTGACGAGACCACCGACCATCCACGACGTCGCCGCCGCGGCGCACGTGTCCCACCAGACCGTGTCCCGCGTCCTCAACGGCGCGACCAACGTCCGACCCACCACGAGGGCTCGCGTCCAGCAGGCGGTCCACGCGCTCGGGTACGTGCGCGACGACCATGCTGCGGCACTCGCACGCCGACGGCGGATCCACGCGGCCGACGACGCGCTCGCGTGGGTGTGCGACGGGCTCGACGCCCCGCAGCAGCACGACGACGCCTCCGCTGAGCAGCGCCGTTGATCGAGGCGCGCGGGTCCCTGTGTCACGAGCTTGTCGAGCTCTCACATGAAAGCATTGCAATCGATGCATGTGTCGAGTTCAATGGCACCACGCCGTCGTCACACACACAGGAGGACCCCATGGCAGGCACCGAGACCCACGCCGAGCACACCATCGCCGAACACCAGCACGCGGCTGACTGCGGCCACGAAGCCGTCCAGCACGACGACCATGTCGACTACCTGCACGACGGTCACAAGCACGCCGAGCACGACGGACACTACGACGAGCACTGAGCCGGCTCCAGCACGGGCGCTCTCCCGGCCGGGAGAGCGCCCGTGCTGTGGCGACGCATGTCCGCGGACTACTGTTTCCGTGTGACACCCCGAGCGAACCTCGAACCTGCGGCCGAGCTCTTCAAGGTCCTGTCGTCAGCGTCGCGACTGCACCTGCTGTGCCTGCTCCGGGACCACCCGACGACGGTCGGGGGCCTCGCGGAGGCCGCTGGGCTCTCGCAGCCCCTCGTGTCCCAGCACCTCCGGACGCTCCGGGCTGCCGGGCTGGTCGCGGTGGTCCGACACGGTCGCGAGGCGGAGTACTCCCTGGCCGACGCGCACGTCGCACACATCGTGGCGGATGCCGTGACGCACACCCTCGAGGAGCACGTTCCGCTCTCGTGACCGGGGTCGGGGAGCAGCCAGCGACAGGACCCACGAGCGGTTCTCCCGGTCACCGCGCACCGGCGCGTCCGGTCCGCACGGGGGTCGGTGCGGACCGCTCATCGAGCGCGCCGCCGCCGGTGTCGCACGGTGAGAACGAGGCCACCGGCGCCGAGGAGCACTGCGGCGGCGATCGTGCCCGCACCGACGGAGGCGCCGGTGAAGGCGAGTCCGCGGGCGCGGGACCCGCTGGTCCCGGTGGGACTCGATCCGTCGCCGCTCAGCGCGCCGGGTGACCGGTCGGCTCCGCCCGCCGGACCACCGCCGCTCGACCCGCCGCTCGACCCGCCGCTCCCCGGCGTACCGCCTGGGTCGGCGCGGACGTGCTCGGTGGTCACGACCGCGGCCGTGACGTCCGCTCCGAGCCCGGCCACGTCGGTGAACCGCAGTGCGCGGACCGACAGGGACCGGGGGCCGGTCTGCTGGTCGTTCAGGACGAAGGTCCCGGTGCCGCCCGGGACCGTGATCCTCGTCCCGGCCGCCACGGCGCCGGCGGCGACACGGGTCCCGGCCACCGACCCGCCGGCGGTGGTGACGACGGTGGCGGACGGCGTGACGACGACGTGGACGTCGCGGAGGTCGACGGCTGCCCGTGTCCCGGGGTAGAGGACCAGGTGTGCCAGGCGGGCCTCGCCGCGGTCCCGCGTCGAGTGCACCTCGGCGTCGCTGGCGCTGACCTGCCCGAGGGTGCCGTCGCCGACGACCGCGGTCGTGGAGTCGGTGGCCGCTGTCCCGGCCGCGGGGCCCACGAGGGGCCGCGGAGAGACGTCGCTCGGGCCGGTCGTCCGGACACCGTACGCCGACCACGTTCCGACTCCGCCCTCACCAGGAGTGGCGGTCGGAGTCGACGTGGGGGTCGGGGTGGGCGTCGGGGTGGTCCCACCGCTGTGCTGCGCCGGGATCGACACGACGCCGAGGCGGACGTCGGGGTACTCGCCGGTGAGGTCGCGGTAGTGCAGCGCGGTGAGGGTCACGCTGCCGTCGTCGTGTCGGACGCGCTCCCCGAAGTCGATGCGCGCGCGCGGGGTGCCGTCCGGGGCGAGACCCGTGTAGACGTCGGTGGAGGTGTTGACCCAGATGCCGTTCGCGAACACCGCGTCGGCGGTGTCGTCGAAAGTCACGGTCATCGCGCCCGACGTGTCGACGTGTGCGTGCAGCCCGGCGATCCGCAGCGCTGTCCACCGGTACTCCGCGAGCGGGTCGGTGGGTGCTCCCGGGAGCTGCTGGAAGGACGACACCGCGACGTCCGAGCCGCCCGCGTCGTCGGACGAGACGGTGACCCCCGTCGCGACGGAGGGTGAGCCGTCCGATGCCCGTGCCGTGGCGACGGTCCGTGTTCCGGTGCCGCGGACGGTGGGCTGCCCGTCGATCAGGACCGTGCCGTCCGGCGCGGTGACCGTCACGCCGCTGACGGACCGGCCGGCCGCTGTTCCGGCTCCGCCGGGCGCTCCGGACCCACCGCCCGGTGTCGGTGTCGGTGTCGGTGTCGGCCAGGCTGCGGCACCGGCGCAGGTCACCGACCCGGCCCTGATCCGCCAGATCTCCGACGCGCCGGCCTCGGCCTCGATGCGGAGCCCGACCGTGGTGATGGACCCGTCACCGTCCGTCGTGGTGCTGCCGACGAGGACCTTCGTCGCGCCGTACACCGACGGCGGCAGATCGGTGCTCCATCCGAGGTGACCGCTGGCGGCGGCGGTGACGTCGGTCCCGCCGATCGCGAGGTGGCCGAACGTCACGGACTGTTCGCCGTGGGGGCTGCAGGTGGCGCGCAGGTCGGTGAAGGTGACCGCGGGCCGGTCCCGGAGTGTGAAGGTTCCCGAAGCGATGGTCGCTTCCGCGCCGTCTGGTCCAGCGCTGACGTGCAGGCCGGACGTCCGGGTGGTGTTCAGCTTGAGGACGTCACCGGTGCCGGCCGCGTCCGCCGTCGCCGCGGGTCCGTCGTGCCAGGCGGCGGTCGGGGTCGGGTCGATCAAGGAGCCGCCGTCGATGTCGACCACCTCGACGCCGGCTGCCCGGGCGAGCGGTGCGCTGTCCGCGGCGATCGCGGGGACGGTCACACCGATGCCGAGGAGCCCGGCGACGACGATGCCGACGACGACGGCGATGCGGTCGCTGCGGTTCGCGCGACGACGCGTCGTCCGGCTCACCGTCCGGCCTCCGTCGCACCGAACTGCTCGATGAAGGCTCGTCCGTCCGGGACGCCGAGGCCGGTGACGTCGTCCCAGCCAGGACCCGACTGCAGACTCTGCGGTCGTGTGTCCCACATCGCGATCGTCTCCGGCCAGAGTGCGCCGGCGTCGGGGCCGCGCGGCGACCACGTCGCGGCGGAGGTCGGGCGGACGTCGCGGAGTGCCGCGGTGCCGCGGAGCGCGAAGAGCGCGGGGCTCGCGAGGCCGATGCGACGTCCGGTGACGGCCTTCGACATGGCGACCATCGACGCGACCATCGGCGTCGCGAGGCTCGTGCCCCCGTGCGCCGCGTACTCCGTCCGCCCGTGGTGCGGTCCGTAGGTCACGAACCCGGTGTCGGGATCGGCGATCGAGGCGACGTCCGGGACGAGGCGCCCGGTGCCGCCGCGACGGATGTCGTCCCGCTGCCAGGTGGGTCGGGCGGAGGTGCCGGACTCGCCACCGCCGGCGCCGTAGGCGAACCCGGGCGGGATCACGGCGCCGTTCCGGGCGAAGCGGGTCTGCGTCTCCCATCCGGCCTCGACCGCGACGGAGCCGTCCGCAGCGAGGCCGGTGCTCGTGCCCCCGACGGCGGTCACGTACGGGCTGGAGGCCGGCGAGGCGACGGAGGCCCCTGCACCGTGGTCACCCGCGTCGCTGTAGTCGCCGTCGTTGCCGGAGGACGCGAACACCGAGATGCCCAGGCTCGCGGCCTCCACCAGCACCCTGTTCAGGAGGGCGCGGTCGTCCGCGGTGTCCAGCTGTTCGGTCGACCCGAAGGACAGGCTGATGACGTCGGCGTGCCCGTCCTCGACGACGTCGAGGATGCGCGAGTACATGGCGGTCGTCCCGCAGTCGGCCGCGCCCCAGTAGTCGACGATGGCGTCCGGCGCCATGGCGTGCACCGCCTGGACGTCCAGGTGCTGCTCCTCGGTCCAGGCCTCCGGGCCGCCGCAGCGGTCCACGTCGGGGGCGTCCGGGGCGTGGTTCCGGTACTGCCCCGCGGTGAAGGGCTGCGTTCCGGTCGCCCGGGCGTAGGTGTCGGTGTCCTGCTCCACGTCGGGGTCGTCGAACGCCGCCACGATCGCGATGCGCGCACCGCGACCGGTGACGTCCGCGGGCAGGTGGTGGACCTCGCGCAGCTGCGCCGGCCCGTAGCCGCACAGTGCGTTCGACCGGTGATCGACGACGACCGAGGCGGGCCAGTCGGTCGTGACCTTCTCGCCCCAGTAGGCCGCGCAGGTCCCGTCGTCCGCGAGGACGTGGCCCCGCACGGTCGGGGAGGTGCCCCTCGCGACCTCGGTCGGGCGGATGGTGTCCGCGACCACGACCCCGGCGATGCCCGTCACTGCTGCGAGCTCGCGAGGGACCGACAGCGGGCGCTCCGGTGCGGTCACGACGGTGCCCTGTGCGGTGCGGTACCGGGCGAAGGTGGTGTGGAACGCGTCGGCGACCTGGTCGACCGGACCCTCGACCGGGATCGACGCCGCGGCGGGGCGCACGGGTGCCGCGTGCAGTCCGTGGTCCTGCAGCCACCCGCGGATCGACGGGGCTCCGGCGAGCCGATCGGGAGCCAGGAGGACCGAGAACGAGACGGAGCCGGTGCGGGCCGTGCCGGTGCGTTGCACGCCCGCGGGCCAGTGGGGAACGGACCCGGCGAGCGGCCGGAGGGGAGCGTCCGGCGGGACGGGGTGGAGCGCGAGGGCTCCGGTGAGCACGGCGGTGACGGCCAGTGCTCCGAGGACGAGGGGTGGGCGCATGGGGTCCACTTCTGGGGAGACGGAGGAGAACGGGGAACGCGGCTGGCTGCCGCGTACCGAACTGTAGCGCCTGTTGAGAATCATTATCAACAAGCGCTCGGGCGGTCTGCCCGCACCCTGCCGGGGGCCCGGTGCCCGACGGCTACCGCGCGGCAGCGCCCGCCAGGCCTCGAGCGCGGTCGAAGGCCGCCGCGTGCTCCGTGCGGAGGATCGACCAGCCTCGGGTGGTGTCGATCGACCGCGGTCCGTCGACCGGTGCCGCGAACCCGTGCTGCACCCGGGGGACCGGCTCCCCGGGCAGGTGGAGCTCCTGCGTGAAGCCCCCGGTGTCCGGCGCGAACCCGAGGACGTGCGTCGCGACGTCGTCGCTCCAGTCGGTCGACGGCAACGACGTGAACTGCACCCGCCTCGGCGGGTCCAGGGGGAGCGTCGCGGACACGTAGCAGCCGTGGTGGTCCTCGCCCGGCGACAGGATCGTGTAGGTCCCGCCCTCGCGGTAGACCAGCAGGGCCTCGGCGAACGGCTTGGCGTGGAACATCGCCGTGTAGCGGAGGGCTTGTGCGTACACGGGGGCGCCGAGGCGCAGGGAGATGGTCGGTCCGGACAGGGTCCGCTCCTTTCCTGGTGCGCGTCGCGGGTCCGCGACGTCGCCTCCAGTCTGCCCCGCCAGACGATCGTCTGGTGCGGTCGTCCGCACCGGGTCACGACCGTCACCACCCGTCGGACGGGAGGCACGGTGCCAGCCGGCACCGTGCCTCCCGTCCGTCGGTGGGAACCCGGGTCAGCGCGCCAGCAGGCGGGCGGTCCACCCTGCCAGCGCGGCGACCGCCGCGCGTGACAGGACGGCGTCCGGGACCATGCTCGTGGAGCCGTGGAAGGCACCCGGCCAGACGTGCAGCTCTGCGTCGACCCCGGCGGCCCAGAGGGCGCTCGCGTACGCGACGGTCTCGTCGCGGAACACCTCCGCGCTCCCGCAGTCCAGGTACGTCGGCGGCAGCCCGGACAGGTCCGTCGCACGTGCCGGCGCGGCCGACGGATCGACGGCGTCGGTCCCGCGGCGCTCGCCGAGGTACGCGTCCCACGCGACGTGCATCATCTGTCGGTCGGCGACGCCGACCCCGTCGAACTGGCGGCCGGACACGGTGGCGTCGCGGTCGTCGAGCATGGGGGAGACGAGGACCTGCGCCGCCACCGCGGGACCCCGGCGGTCGCGAGCGAGCAGGGTGACGCCCGCGGCCAACCCGCCGCCGGCGCTCTGCCCGGCGACGACGATCCGCGCCGGGTCGACGCCGAGCTCGACGGCGTGCTCCGCGAGCCAGACGAGACCGGCGTAGGCGTCCTCGACCGGGTAGGGGTCCGGGTGCTCGGGGGCCAGCCGGTAGTCGACGCTCACCAGGACGACGTCGTGGTCGCGGAGGAGCCAGTCGTCGAACGAGTCCAGGTTCCCGAGGTGGTGGCCGAACATCATGCCGCCGCCGTGGATCGAGTAGACGGCGGGGACGGGGCCGGACGAGTCGGTGCGCCGGATGACGGCGAGGTCGATCGGGTCGCCGAGGTGGCCCGGCACGGTGACGCTCCGCTGGTGGTAGCCGATTTCGTGCAGGTGGGCGTCGAGCACGGCCTCGGGGACCTCGAGGGCACGCATGCGGGGGAGCGCCTCGGGCGTGAGGGCCATCGGACCCCGGGCGTGCAGAGCGGTGAGGAACACGTCGAGCTCCGGGTCGAACGGCGGGCGGACGGTGGACTCAGACATCGGCGGACTCCTGGTCGGTGTGGCGGGACGGAGTGACGGGCTGGTGGCGGTCGGGTGCGTGCTGTCGGGCGCGGAGCATCCCGGCCACCACGAGTGCCGCGGCGACCACGGTGAGGGCGACGCCGGCGACGGACAGCGCACCGCCGACCGCCGCACGGTGAGCCGCGTCGAGGTGCGCGGCGGCGACGGCCCCGGGGACGAGCGCCGCCAGGACGGTCCCCGCGACGGCCACCCCCGCGGCGGCCGCGACCTCGCTCGCGGTGTCGACGAGCGCGGCACCGACCGAGGTGCGGTCCTCGGGGAGCCCGGCGAGGACCTCGGCCCCGGCGACCGCGCCGACGACCCGCATGCCCGCGGCGACGAGCACGAGCGCCACGACGACCACGGGGTACCCGAGCGGTGTCGCGGTGACGGAGACGGCGAGCCCGAGGACGACCGCGACCGAGCTCGTCCAGGCTGCCGTGCGCAGGCCGACCCGACGGACGAACGGCCCGACGAATCGTCCGCTCACGAGCAGGACGACCACCTGCGGCAGGGTCCCGACCGCGGCGAGGGCGGGCGGCCACCCCCACACGACCTGCAGCTGGAGGGTCACGGTCCAGGAGAGGCCGGCGGTCGCGAGCCCAGCGGCGGCCTTGTAGAGCAGTCCGCTCGCGACGAGCGGACGCGCGACGAGCCGGAGGTCGAGCAGCGGCGCGGCGGCGGTCCGCTGCCGCGCGACGAACGCGGTCACGGCGGCGAGCGTCGCGGCGACCATGCACCACAGGAGCGGGCTGCCGGCTGGCCCGCCGGTTGCTCCGTCGGCCTGCTCGCCGGCCGCGACCGCGATGGTCGGCGTGACGAGGACCCCGGCCACGGTGGCTGTGCCGAGGACCGCCCCGAGGAGGTCGACCGGACCCCGCCGCAGGTCCGTCCGGCGATCGGCGGTGATGCCGGCGCGGATCCCGACGAACGCGACCACGGCGACGGGCGCGTTCGCGACGAGCAGGACCTGCCACGGGGCGACGGCGAGGACGAGCCCGCCCACCGTCGGTCCGACCGCGAGCCCGACCAGGCCCGCGGTGGAGATCACGGTGAGGGCCCGGACGCGCAGGTCCTCGGCGTCGAACAGGCGGAACGCGAGGGCCATCGCACCCGGGGTGGTCATCGCCGCCGCGACGCCCGTGAGCGCGCGGACCAGGACCAGCCCCTCGACCGAGGTGACGGCGAGGGTCGCGACGCTCACGCCGGCGAGCAGGACGAGCCCGACGAGCATGACCCGGCGGCGACCGAACCGGTCGGCGACGGCGCCGAACAGGAGCATCAGGCCGCCGAACGCCAGCGAGTACGCGCCGGAGACCCACTGCAGCGCGGATGTCGACGCGCCGAGGTCGCGGCCGATGGTCGGCAGGGCCACGGTGAGGACCGAGTTGTCGAGCATCTCGAACAGGAATACGGCGGACAGCCCCGCCAGGGCGACCCAGGCGTCACGCAGGCGTTGCGGTGACCCTGGACGGGTGATCGGTACGGACACGGGCGCACTCCTTCGACGAAGAAGTGGCGACTCCCACGAGTCACGTACGCGCTGCCGCCGATCGGGACCGGAGGCTTTTTCCCTCTGGCGCCGACGGTAGCGCAGACCGCGCCGTGACGCCAGCGGCAGGTGCGGGGCCGGGCGGGGACGGCGGGGCTGGACCGGGCCGGCGGGGCTGGTCGGGGCCGGGGCGGTCGGGTCAGGACCGGACGGGGCCCGTCGAGGACCGCACCACCAGCGAGACGGGCAGCACCGCACCGTCCGGCGTCCCGGACGCCCGTGCAGCGAGCAGGCGTTCGACCGCGACGGCACCCATGCGGCCCGTCGGCGAGTGCACCGTGGTGAGCGGCGTCGGCAGCTGCGCGACGATCGAGATGTCGTTGTAGCCGACGATCGACAGGTCGTCCGGGACCCGCAGACCCCGCTGCCGGGCAGCACCCATGACCCCGATCGCCGCGGTGTCGTTCACCGCGAAGATCGCGGTCGGCGGGTCCACCGACGACAGCAGGGCGTGAGCGCCGACGACGCCGCCCTCGACCTCGAAGTCGCTGTGCACCACCAGGGCGTCGTCGACCGGGATGCCGCGCTGCTCGTGTGCGAGCCGGAAGCCGGCCACCCGCTCGACCGCCGTGCTGGCGTGCCGCGGCCCCGCGACGACCCCGATGCGTCGGTGGCCGAGCGCGAGCAGGTGCTCCGCGGCGATCCGGCCACCCTCGACGTCGTCACCGACGACCGCGGGCATCCAGTCGCCGGGGTGCCGGTTCGTCGCGATGATCGGGACGGGCAGTTCGGCCAGACGCGGTGTCCGCGCGGACAGGTGCAGGGAGCTGACGATCAGCCCGTCGACCTGACGAGAGAGCAGGAAGTCCACGGCCTCGAGCTGCGCGCCCATGTCGTCCGGCGGCGTGGTGAGCAGGACCTGGTACCCGGCGGACCGCGCGGCCGACTCGATCGCCTGGCAGATGGTGGCGATCACCGTGTCCGCGAGTCGGGGCATCACGACGCCGATGGTGTCCGACCGCCGGGTCCGCAGCGACGAGGCGAGCCGGTTCGGTCGGTACCCGAGCTCGAGTGCCGCCGCGATCACCCGCTGCGCCGAGGCGCTCCACCCACGCGTCGGTTCGGTCTGGCGCAGGACCCGCGACGCCGTCGAGACGTGCACCCCGGCCCGCGCGGCGATCGCCTGCAGCGTCGCCTCGCCGCGACGACCCGGGTGGTCGCGTTCGACCGGTCCGTCCTCCGTGGTGCCCATGTCCCGATCCTAGGTGACGGATGATCGCGCCCCGCTGTCACGCAATCGATTGCGGTCACCAGAAGTGAAACACGTTGGTTACACGCGAGCAGGCGGGGCGAAACAAGCCGCTGGAACCATCAACGGTGTTGCAAACGATTGCATGTATTGCAATCACGAACGAAAGACGATGACCCATGGTGAAAGAGATCCTCGTTTCCTTCGGTGTCGACATCGACGCGGTCGCCGGGTGGCTCGGCTCGTACGGCGGCGCCGACTCGCCCTCCGACATCCAGCGCGGCATCTTCGCCGGGCGCACGGGTGTGCCCCGTCTGCAGAAGGTGTTCGACCGAGCGGACATCGCGGCGACCTGGTTCATCCCCGGCCACTCGCTCGAGACCTTCCCCGACGAGTGCCGCGCGCTGTTCGACGCCGGGCACGAGATCGGGGCCCACGGGTACAGCCACGAGAACCCCGTCGCGATGACCGAGGCGCAGGAGGACGCGGTCATGGAGCGCTCGGTGGAGCTGATCACCCGGCTCACCGGGCAGCAGCCGACCGGGTACGTCGCCCCCTGGTGGGAACTGAGCAGCTACACGCCGACCCTGCTGAAGAAGTTCGGGTTCAGCTACGACCACAGCCAGCAGCACAAGGACTTCGTCCCGTACTACTCGATCGTCGGCGACTCGTGGACGCCGATCGACTACGCGCAGGACCCGGCGACCTGGATGACGCCGCTCGTGCACGGCTCCGAGATCGACCTCGTCGAGATCGCGGCGAACTGGTACGTCGACGACCTGCCGCCGATGATGTTCATCAAGTCGAGCCCGAACAGCCACGGCTTCGTCAACCCCCGCGACGTCGAGCAGATGTGGAAGGACCAGTTCGACTGGGTGTACCGCGAGCTCGACTACGCGGTGTTCCCGATCACGATCCACCCCGACGTCTCCGGTCGACCCCAGGTGCTGCTCATGATCGAGCGCCTCATCGAGTACCTCCGCGGACACGAAGGGGTGCGGTTCGTGACGATGAACGAGATCGCGGACGACTTCCGCGTCCGCTTCCCGTTCGCCGGGGCCGAGCGCCCCCGCGAGTACTGATGTGCGGCGCGTGCGGCGGCGGCGCGGTGCGTGACCGGTCGGCGGCCGATGTCGAGGACACCCCGGCGGGTCGCACCCGGGCACAGCGGGCACTGGCGTCGTGGACGACGCGGCTCTTCGCCTCGGAGCGGATCCGCGTGCGCCCGGCCCCGGGCACCGTCCGCGTCGTCGTGCAGGGGCCGACGGGCGGCCAGGTCGTGGCCCAGGGGATCGACGGGGTGCTCGACGCCGTGGAGCGGCTCCGCCCCGGGCGTGTCGACTGGACGTCGGTCGCCGCCCGGGCCCGCGCGCTCGGCGACGACCGCGATGTCATCGACCTGGACCTCCGCGCCCTGGTCGGTGCGCTCGACCGGCGGACGGGGGCGCTCCGGTGACCGTCGTGACCCTGCCCCGCCTGGCGTACCTCGCACTCGGCGGCACCATCGCCAGCGTCGACGAGGGGACCACCGGCTCCGCCACGGGCCGCCCGGGCGCCGTTCCGCGGATCACCGCTGCGGACCTGGTCGGCGGTGTCCCGGCGATCGCGGACATCGCGCACGTCGAGGCCCACCAGCTCGGGCTGCTCCCGTCGCCCTCGCTCGGGTTCGACGACGTCCAGCGCACGCTCGACGCC
The DNA here is from genome assembly GCF_003349855.1 of Curtobacterium sp. AG1037. Classification (NCBI taxonomy): domain Bacteria; kingdom Bacillati; phylum Actinomycetota; class Actinomycetes; order Micrococcales; family Microbacteriaceae; genus Curtobacterium; species Curtobacterium sp. AG1037. The sequence continues at coordinate 11,334 of NZ_QQAO01000015.1, forward strand.
GCACGGGAGGCCGTCGCCACCGGGTCGTCCGGCGTGGTCGTCTCGCAGGGCTCCGACACCATCGAGGAGACCGCGTACCTGCTCGACCTCGGCTGGGACCGACCCGAGCCGCTCGTCGTCACCGGCGCGATGCGCCACGCATCCGCCCCGGGAGCGGACGGCCCCGCGAACCTGCTGGCCGCCGTCGCCGTGGCCGCCGACCCGGCCGCCGTCGGCCGGGGCGTGCTCGTCGTGCTCAACGACGAGGTCCACACTGCGGCGTCGGTTCGCAAGACGCACACCTCCTCGACGGGCGCCTTCACCTCGCCGGGCACCGGGCCGGTGGGCCTGCTCACCGAGGGGACGCCCCGCTTCCGGACCCCCGCGGGCCGGTTCCCGGCGCTCACCCGACGGGTCGCGCCCCTCCCGCCGGTCGCCCTGCACCGCGTCACCCTCGCCGACGACGGCCGCGTCCTGTCCGCGCTGGACGGGCTCGGGTACCGGGGCGCGGTCATCGAGGGCTTCGGTGGCGGCCACGTCGCCGGACACACCGTCGACGCGGTCCGCGCGCTCGCCGCCCGGATGCCCGTCGTCCTGGCCTCGCGGACCGGCGCGGGCGAGACGCTCACGTCCACCTACGGGTTCCCCGGCGGCGAGATCGACCTGTTGCGGTCGGGCCTGGTGCCGGCCGGACGCCTCGACGGCCTGAAGGCACGGCTGCTGCTCGCGACGCTCCTCGCGCAGGACGCCCCTCGGGACCGCATCCACCAGGAGTTCGCAGCGCGCGGTCGCGGAACACCGCCGACGCCCCGCCCCTGACCGCACCACCCCGGCCCGTCCCACCAAGGCCGCTTCCGACCCGCACGACCCCATCCCTCCACCCGTCAGCCCGCACCGCCGAACCGAGAGGACCACCCATGACCACCACGACCACCCGCGAGCCCGAGGGGCTCCAGCTGTCCTCCGGGACGTTCCCCGCGATCGGGGCGAAGGAGACCAAGCGCGGCGCGACCCTCGCCTTCTTCGCCTGGACCCTGGCGGTCTACGACTTCATCATGTTCGGCACGCTCCTGCCGCGCATCGCCCAGGACTTCGGCTGGAACGAGCAGACGGCCCTCCTCGCGAACACGCTCGTGAGCGTCGGCGTGTTCGTCGTCGTGATCCTCGTCGGGCTGTTCGTCGACCGCCTCGGCCGCCGCCGCGGGATGATGGTCACCATCGGTGGCGCCGCGCTCTCCTCGCTCCTGACGGCCGCGTCGACCGGGGTCGCCTCGCTCGTCGGCTTCCGCGCCCTCAGCGGCTTCGGCATGGCGGAGCAGTCGGTCAACTCCACGTACCTCAACGAGGTCTTCGCGCTCACCGAGCTCGAAGGGGTGAAGAAGCGCCGCGGGTTCTTCTACAGCCTGGTCCAGACCGGGTGGCCGATCGGTGCGCTCCTCGCCGCCGCGTTCATCGCCGGCGTCGCCGGGGTGTTCGGGCAGGACTCGTGGCGGCTCGCCTTCCTCATCGCCACCGTCCCCGCGATCTTCGTGCTGTTCCTCCGCAAGGGCATCAAGGAGACGCCGCAGCACCGCCTGAACACGTACCTGCGCCAGCTGCGGAAGTCGGGTCGGACCGAGGAGGCCGCGGAGATCGCCGCCCGCTTCGGCATCGTCGACGAGGGGCCGAACCCGCTCCGCGCGATCTTCGGTCGTCGGTACGCGCGCAACACGGTCGTGCTCTCGATCGCCTGGATCGTGAACTACTTCGGCATCACCACGACGAGCGTGCTCGGCACGACCATGCTCGAGGGCGTCAAGGGCATCGACCCGAGCATGTCCCTGCTCATCATCGTGCTGTCGAACGTCGTCGGCGCCGCGGGCTACCTGTTCCACGGCTGGCTCGGCGACGTGATCGGCCGCAAGACCACCATCGTCGCGGGCTGGGTGCTCGCGGGCGTCTGCTGGACCCTGTTCGTGACCGGTCCGAGCGACTTCGGCTACGTGCTCGTCACCTACATGGCGACGCTGTTCTTCCTGCTCGGGCCGTACGCGTCCCTGCTCTTCCTGCAGGCCGAGTGCTTCGACTCGAGCTGCCGTGCGACCGGGTCTGCCTTCGTCACCGCGATGGGACAGCCCGGGTCGATCATCGGCTCCGCGGTCCTCACCGTCCTCGTCGCCGGCAGCATCGGCCTCGGCCCGGCGGCGCTCATCGTGGGCGCCGGCGGCATGGTGCTCTCCGGCGTGATCATGCTCGCCACGAAGCGCGTGGCGGTGATCGAGCATTGAGTGAGCGAGCATCGAGCACGACGACACCGACGGGCGTCTACTCCGAGTTCGCGGGGAGCGTCGCGGTCGTCACGGGCGCCGCGAGCGGGATCGGCGCCGCCCTCGCGGTGCAGCTCGCCGAGCACGGGGCGAACATCGTCATCCCGGTGTTCGCCGGTGACCCGCACGACCCCGCCGCCGTGGTGGCCGCGGTCGAGCAGGCCGGCGGCAGCGCGGTGACCGTCACCGCCGACGTCCGCAGCACCGAGGACGTCGACGCCGTCTTCCGGACCGCGATCGACCGGTGGGGCCGGGTCGACCACGTCGTCGCGGGCGCCGGGGTGCTCCGGCGGCAGCCGCTCGACACGATGACCGACGCCGCGTGGGACGACCTGCTCCAGGTCGACCTGCACGGGGTGATGCGCACGCTCCGCGCCGGCGCCCGGCACCTCGGCTCCGGCGGCTCGATGGTGGCGGTCTCGTCGATCGCCGGCGGCGTGTACGGATGGGTCGCGCACAGCCACTACGCCGCGGCGAAGGCGGCGGTGATCGGCCTCGTCCGGAGTGCCGCGGCTGCGCTCGCCCCACGCGGCATCCGCGTGAACACGATCATCCCGGGGCTCATCGAGACGCCGCAGTCCTCGGACGCCGTCAACTCCCTCGGCCCGGACGGGCTCGCCGCGGCGGGGGAGCGGATCCCGTGGGGCCGGGTCGGTCAGGCGGACGAGGCGGCGGCCGCGATCCGCTTCCTGCTCAGCCGCGAGGCGCGCTACGTCACCGGGCAGGAACTCGTCGTCGACGGCGGGCTGACGATCCTGATGGCCGACTGATGGCGGCCACCGGGGACCTGTCCGGCACGACCGCACTCGTCACGGGGGCGGCGAGCGGCATCGGGCTCGCCGTCGTCGACACGTTCGTCGCCGCCGGAGCGCAGGTCGTCGCGGCCGACCGCGACGCTGACGCCCTCGCGGCGCTCGCCGGTCGCCCCGGCGTGCAACCCGTCGTGCTCGACGTGACCGACGAGGACGCGGTCGAGGCCGTCGTCCACGCGGTCGACCAGGAGCACGGCGGGATCGGCATCCTCGTGCACGCGGCCGGCGTGCTCTCCCAGTCGCCGCTCGAGGACCTGTCCGCCGCGGAGTGGTCGAGGGTGCTGTCGGTCGACCTGACCGGCGTCTTCCTGGTCATGCGGGCCGTGGGACGTCGCATGCTCCGGGACGGCCGCGGACGGATCATCACCGTCGCGTCCCAGCTCGCGATCAAGGGCGGAGCCGAGGTCGCGCACTACGCCGCGGCGAAGGCCGGCGTCATCGCGTTGACGAAGAGCGCCGCGATCGAGTGGAGCGGCCGCGGCGTCCTGGTCAACGCGATCGCCCCGGGCCCGGTCGTCTCGCCGATGACGGACGGCATGACCGAGGCGTGGCGGGCCGCGAAGGCCGCCGAACTCCCGCTGGGCCGGTTCGGGGTCCCCGCCGAGGTGGCCCCGACCGCGCTCCTGCTGGCCAGCTCGCCCGGCGGGGACCTGTACACGGGGCAGACCCTCGGTCCGAACTCGGGCGACGTGATGCCGTAGGGCGCGTCACACGGCGTCACCGTCGGACACAGATCGACACGTCCCTTCCGCGGGGCGACCGACGCTGCCACGGTTCCGGCATGGCGTACATCTGCTTGCTCCTCTCGGGAGCCGCCCTCCTGGTCAACGGCCTCACCCTGCTCGGACGGGTGCCCGGTCGTGACAGCGGCGTGTTCAACGTCCTCGTCGGCGGCCTCCAGCTCGTCCTGTGCACGGCCGTCGCCGTCACGGCGGACGGCTCGCTGCCGGCCCTGCTCGCGATCGCGGGCACCTTCCTGTTCGGCCTGACCTACCTGTACGTCGGACTCGACGCCCTGACCGGGCTCGGGTCGGCCGGACTCGGTTGGTTCTGCGGGCTCGTGGCTGGCGTCGCCGTGGTGTTCGCCGTGACGAACGCCACGGTCGACCCCGTCCTCGCCGTCCTCTGGGCGACGTGGGCCGGGCTCTGGTCGCTCTTCTTCGTGCTGCTCGCGCTCGGCCGGCCGATCGGTCGGTACACCGCGTGGGCGCTGGTCCTCGCCAGCCAGACGACCACCACCGTCCCGGCGCTGCTCGGGCTGTCCGGGAACTGGCCGACCGGGCCCGTCTGGACCGCTGCGGCAGCCCTCGTCGCCGTCGCCGTCTTCGGCGGGGCCGCCGTCCTGGCGCGCCGCCCCCACCGGTCGGGGTCCGCGTCAGACCAAGCGCAGACCGCGACCCCCGCCGTCGCCTGACCGACGCGACACCGCCAGGACCGTCACCCCAGACCCGTCACACCAGCCCGAGGAGCCACCATGACCACCACCACCACCACCACGACCACCGCCACGACCGCACCGACCACCACCCCCGACGACGAGACCCTCGCCGCCCGCTTCCGCCCGATCTTCGACCGCATCGCCGCCGGCGCGAGCGCCCGCGAGCAGGAGCACCGCCTGCCGCACGACGAGATCCGCGAGCTCGCCGCCGCGGGCTTCGGCGCCCTCCGCGTCCCCGTCGAGTTCGGCGGCGCCGGCGCGACCCTGCCGCAGACCTTCCGGCTGCTCACGGAGCTCGCCGCCGCTGACAGCAACATCCCGCAGGCGCTCCGCGGCCACTTCGCCCTCGTCGAGGACCGCCTGGTCGCCCGCTCCGGCGAGCGTGACGCGTGGCTCGAGCGGTTCGGCCGGGGCGAGATCGCCGGCAACTCCTGGACCGAGGTCGGCGCCGTGCAGATCGGCGACGTCATCACGAAGGTCACGCCGCAGCCGGACGGCACCTTCCGCATCAGCGGGCAGAAGTACTACTCGACCGGCAGCATCTTCGCCGACTGGATCGACACGTACGCCGAGCGCACCGACACCGGGGAGCGGGTCATCGCCATCGTCGACGCGCACCAGCCCGGGGTCACGCACGCCGATGACTGGGACGGCTTCGGGCAGCGCACGACCGGGTCCGGGACGAGCACCTTCACCGACGCGGTCGTCGCGGCCGACGCGGTGATCCCCTTCGACGACCGCTTCAAGTACCAGACCGCGTACTACCAGGCGGTGCTCCTCACGGTCCTCGCCGGATCGGTGCTCGCCGCCGAGCGCGAAGTCGCGCTGCAGGTCCGGAACCGGAACCGGGTGTTCTCGCACGGCAACGCCGACACGTTCGCGGCGGACCCGCAGATCCTCCAGGTCGTCGGCGAGGTCTCCGCCGCCGGCTTCGCCGCGTCCGCGATCGTCGAGCGCGCCGCCGAGGCGCTGCAGGCCGCGTACGAGGGAGCCGTCCTCGACGAGACCGAGGACGAGCGCCGCAACGACCGCGCCGAGCTCGCGACCGCGCAGGCGCAGGTCGCGCTCACGACCCTCGCGACCACCGCGACGTCCCACCTCTTCGACGCGCTCGCAGCGTCGGGCGTGAGCACGTCGAAGAACCTCGACCGGCACTGGCGGAACGCGCGCACCGCGGGGAGTCACAACCCGTGGGTCTTCAAGGCCCGGATCGTCGGCGACCACGCCGTCAACGGCGTGGAGCCGCCCCGGGTCTGGGCGATCGGCGCGACCCGGTCGCGCTGACGACAGCGGGAGCGCTCGCGGCGGCCGCGACCCACCAGCGGACGGGAGGCCCGTGGCGGCGCCGCCACGGGCCTCCCGTCCGGCTCCTGGTCGCGACCGCGACCACCCGCGTGTCGGAGGCCGCCCCGTATCCTGACCGGGGCCCGCTGATCCGGTGCCCGGGAGGAACTGCCATGAGCATGGAAGGCGCGGCCTGGAGCTCGCTCTACAAGATCTCGTCCGCGAAGGAGGGCACGCGGGGGATCTCGCGCGCCTCCGTCAAGCGGATCATGACCTTCGCGGTGCCGTACCGGACCCAGCTCGTCGTGTTCATCGCTCTCTCGGTGGTCGGTGCGTTCCTGGCGGTCGCGACCCCGGTGCTCGCGGGCAACGTCGTCGACGTCATCGTCGCCCGCGGTGCCGTCGGCACGATCGTGTGGCTCGCCGTCGTCATCGCCCTGGTCGCCGTCGCGGACGCGGCGGTGTCGCTGCTGACCCGCTGGTACTCGGCGCGGATCGGCGAGGGCGTGATCCTCGACCTCCGTACCGCGGTCTTCAACCACGTGCAGAAGATGCCGATCGCGTTCTTCACCCGCACCCGCACAGGCGCCCTGGTCAGCCGGCTCAACAACGACGTGATCGGTGCGCAGCAGGCGTTCAGCGGCACGCTGTCGGGCGTCGTGACGAACCTCGTGGCGTTGATCCTCACCCTGACCGTGATGCTCAGCACGTCGTGGCTCGTCACCGTGCTCGCGATCGTCATGCTCCCGCTGTTCCTCGTCCCCGCGCGTCGGATGGGCGGACGGCTCGCTGCCCTGCGGCGCGAGGCGGCCGACCACAACTCGGCGATGAGCACGCAGATGACGGAGCGGTTCTCGGCGCCGGGGGCCACCCTCGTCAAGCTGTTCGGCCGTCCCGACGAAGAAGCCGAGGAGTTCCGCGTCCGCGCTGCGCGAGTGCGGGACATCGGCGTCCGCACGGCGATGCTGCAGTTCGTCTTCTTCACGGCGCTCATGCTCGTGTCCGCGCTGGCCCTGGCGCTCGTGTACGGCCTCGGCGGCACCCTCGCGCTCGGCGGGCAGCTCGACACGGGCGAGGTCGTGACGCTCGCGCTCCTGCTCACCCGCCTGTACGCACCGCTGACGAGCCTGGCGAACGCCCGGGTCGAGGTGATGAGCGCCGTGGTGAGCTTCGAGCGCGTCTTCGAGGTGCTCGACCTCGACCCGCTGATCAAGGAGCGCCCGGACGCCGTCACGGTGCCGGACGGGCCGGTCTCGGTCGAGTTCGACGACGTCCGGTTCGGCTACCCGTCCGCCGAGAAGGTCTCCCTGGCCTCCCTGGAAGAGGTCGCGACGCTCGACACCCGCGGCGGGGACGAGGTCCTGCACGGCCTGTCCTTCCGGATCGAGCCCGGGCAGACCGTCGCCCTCGTCGGCACCTCGGGCGCCGGCAAGTCCACCGTCGCCCAGCTGCTCTCCCGCCTGTACGACGTCGACAGCGGTGCGGTGCGCCTCGCTGGCACGGACGTCCGCGACGTGACGTTCGCGTCGATGCGCCACACGCTCGGCATGGTGACGCAGGACGGGCACCTGTTCCACGAGACGATCCTCGCGAACCTGCGGCTCGCCCGGCCCGAGGCCACCCTCGACGAGGTCTGGGACGCCGTCCGCCGGGCCCGCCTCGAGCCGCTCATCCGGTCCCTGCCCGACCAGCTCGACACCATGGTGGGGGAGCGCGGCTACCGGCTGTCCGGCGGGGAACGCCAGCGGATGACGATCGCCCGGCTCCTGCTGGCCCAGCCGCGCGTGGTCATCCTCGACGAGGCGACGGCGGCGCTCGACTCCACGTCCGAGGCCGCGGTGCAGGCGGCGCTGAGCGAGGCGCTCGAGGGCCGCACGGCCATGGTGATCGCGCACCGGCTCTCGACCATCCGCAGCGCCGACCAGATCCTGGTGGTCGAGGACGGGTCGATCGTCGAGCGCGGGACGCACGACGAGCTCCTGGCCGCCGGCGGCCGGTACGAGGAGCTGCACCGCACGCAGTTCGCGGTCCAGCAGGCCGTCGCGGCCGAGGCCGAGGCGGCACTGAGCGAGCGTTAGCCGGGCCCGACCGAACCGGGCCGCCCGAGCTGCTCGAGCGGGTTGCGGGCGAGCTCCTCGACGACCCCGCCGTCCACCAGTCGCCGGCTTCCGCGACGCCTGGTCGACCACGCACGCGCCGAACTCGGCGGCGAGGTCGCCGCGCGGGTGCGCCGTGAGCACCTCGCACAGGAACGCGTCGAGGAGGACGTCCGCTCCGGCGCCGGACACGTCGAGCCCGGGCCCGACGGCACGACGCGCTTTCCGGCGGACGGCTGTGACCGTGGTCCGATCGACGCACGACGCCGGACGCGCTGCGCACGGCAACGCTGGCCCGATGCTCGTTCGGGGGACAGAGCAGTCCCGGAACGACCGCTTCCTGGGTGTTCCCTCGGAACGAAACGGGGGACGTGACGATCCTCGGATGCAGTCCGTCCCACTCGTGAACAGCATCCGCTGGGAACACCCGGCGGACACCTCGGAAGGAGCAACCAATGGCTGACACCACCAACCTCACCGCCGCCCGCCCCGCCGCCGGCACCGGCAACGTTTCGGGCAAGACCCACATCGAGGACACCGTCGTCGAGAAGGTCGCCGGCATCGCCGCCCGCGAGGTCAACGGCGTGCACTCGCTCGGCAACGGCGCCGCCCGCGCCATCGGTGCGATCCGCGACGCGATCGGCCAGCGCGACCACGGCCAGGGCGTCAAGGTCGAGGTCGGCGAGAAGCAGGTCGCCGCCGACGTCGTCATCGTCGCCGAGTACCCGGTCCCGCTGCAGCAGGTCGCCGACGGCGTCCGCTCGTCCGTGAGCCGTGCCCTGACCCAGATCGTCGGCATGGACGTCGTCGAGGTCAACGTGACCGTCCAGGACGTCTTCATCCCGGGCGACGACGACGACAAGGACGAGGACAAGAAGGAGTCGCGCGTTGAGTAACACACTCGTCGGCGCCCTGATCGGCGCCATCCTGGCCGTCGTGGCCCTGCAGTTCGGTTTCTGGGGCTTCGTCCTGGTCATCGTCTTCGGTCTCCTGGGAGCCCTCGTGGCGGCCCTGGTGACCGGCAAGATCGACCGGGGCGCCCTGACCGACGTGCTGACCGGACGCCGGAGCTCCCGGTGAACGCCGGCCCGGAAGGCGCCCACACGAGTGCCGTCCCGGGCCGGGTCGAGATCACCGCCCGAGCCCTGACGACCCTCGCCCGTGCCGCGTCCGCGGAGCGCCTCGGCGTCCCCGCCAAGCGACTGCGCATCGCCGTCGGCGACCACGCCGGCAGCCTCGCACTCGACGTGACGGGGCCGATCCGCGAGCAGCCGGACATCCTGTCCGCTGCCTCGCGGGCAGCCGATGCCATCAAGGCGCGGGTGTCGGAGTTGTCGGGGCGGCAGGTGGGCAGTGCCCACATCGAACTGACCGGGATCGTGCGTGAGCACGAGGACCGGGTCCGGTAAGGAGACACTGATGAGCAGCACTTCTTCGCTCGAGCGGCGCCTGCGCCGTCGGAGCGTGCACCGGTCCCGGTCCACCGCGGTCGCGATCACCCTGATCGTCACCGCCCTGGTCGCGGCGTGGATCGGCGTCGAAGCGGTCCTGAA
>NZ_QQAO01000016.1:0-17632 GCF_003349855.1 Curtobacterium sp. AG1037
AAAGAGCCACGATCGCACGGGGTCAAAATAATTGGCATTGACAATGTGCACGCTGTTGAGTTCTCAAGGACCAGACGCACCCACCAATCAGCCCGGTAACACCGGACCTCAACAGAGGGGCTTTCAATCTCGACACCCCGGAACGCCACCTTGCGGTGCGTGTTCGTTCGTGGGGCTGGTTGCCTGAGCGGAACCCCGTCCGGACTGCATCCTCCGGATCGATGACCCGGTGACCGTCTCGGCCGTTCCGTTCTCCGCCTCAGCGGCAACGAGTGATTACTCTACACACGCCCCAGGGACCCCGCCAACCAGCGCACCGCCCGGGCGTGTCGCCCACGGGAGCGCGCCAGGAAGCAGGACGGCCCGCTCCCCCGGTGGGGAGCGGGCCGTTCGGCATCGCGGGCTCAGTGCCGGGCGATGACGGGGTTCTTCAGGGAGCCGATGCCCTCGATGAGGACCTCGACGACCTCGCCGTCGCGGATCTGCCCGACGCCGGCCGGGGTCCCGGTCAGGATGACGTCACCGGGCAGGAGCGTCCAGATCGACGACACGAACTCGACCAGGGTCGGGATGTCGTGGACCATCTCGGCGGTCGAGGCCGCCTGGCGCAGCTCCCCGTCGACGCGTGTCTCCAGCCGGATGTCCGACGGGTCGATCTCGGTCTCGATCACCGGACCGAGCGGGCAGAACGTGTCGAAGCCCTTCGAGCGGGTCCACTGGCCGTCGCGGGCCTGCAGGTCGCGGGCGGTCACGTCGTTCGCGATCGTGTACCCGAGCACGACGCTCGCGAAGTCCTCGCGCCGGACGTTCTTGGCGAGCGACCCGATCACGATCGCGAGTTCGCCCTCGTGGTCGACCCGGCCGACGTCGGCGGGCAGACGGATGGGGTCGTCAGGACCGACCACCGCGGTGTTCGGCTTGAGGAAGACCACCGGGTCGTCCCCGGAGCGCTCGTCCATCTCGGACGCGTGCTCGGCGTAGTTCAGGCCCACGCCGATGACCTTCGACCGCGGGATCACCGGGGCGAGGAGCTTCGCGTCGGCGAGCGGCACCCGCTCCCCCGTCGTCTCGAACCCCTGGTACATCGGGTCCCCCGCGAGCACGACCAGGTCGCGTTCGTCGAGGATGCCGTACCGAGGGTCTTCACCCGTGCTGCTGAACCGTGCGATCTTCACCGTTCGACCCTACCGATCCCGCGCTCAGGCCGGGTCGGTCAGCCGCGTCATCCACCCGTGCGGGTCGGGACGACGGCCGTACTGGATGTCGGTGAGCTCGTCGCGGAGGGACATCGTGAGCTCGCCGGCGCCGACCGTCGGCGAACCGATGGTGAACCCGTCGCCGCGGAGCTCGGCGATCGGCGTGACGACCGCTGCGGTCCCGCACGCGAACGCCTCGATGATCGAGCCGTCGGCGACGCCGTCACGCCACTCGTCGAGGGCGACCCGGCGGCGCTCGACCCGGAGCCCGCGGTCCTCGGCGAGCTGCAGGATCGAGTCGCGCGTGATGCCCTCGAGGATCGACTCGGAGTCCGGCGTCACGAGCGTGCCGTCGGACTTCACGAGCACGACGTTCATGCCGCCGAGCTCTTCCAGGTACTTGCCCTCTTCCGAGTCGAGGAACATGACCTGCTGGCAGCCCTGCTCGTAGGCCTCCTGCTGGGGCAGCAGGGACGCCGCGTAGTTGCCGCCGGTCTTCGCCGCACCCGTGCCACCGCGGGCGGCGCGGGCGTACTGCGTGGAGAGCCAGATCGACACGGGCTTCGGGCCGGAGGTGAAGTACGCGCCGGCCGGGCTCGCGATGCAGTGGTACGCGACCGCCTGCGCGGCACGGACCCCGAGGAACGACTCCGTCGCGATCATGAACGGGCGCAGGTACAGGCTGGTCTCCGGAGCGGACGGCACCCAGTCGACGTCCGTGCGCACGAGCTGCCGGATGGACTCGACGAACACCTCGACCGGCAGTTCGGGCAGCGCCAGGCGACGGGCCGACCGCTGGAACCGGCGGGCGTTCGCGTCCGGCCGGAACGACCACACCGAGCCGTCCGCGTGCCGGTAGGCCTTGAGGCCCTCGAAGATCTCCTGCGCGTAGTGGAACACGCTCGCGCTCGGGTCGAGCGAGAGCGGCCCGTACGGGTGGACCGACGCGTCGTGCCACCCGCCGTCGAGCGTCCACTGCACGGTCGCCATGTGGTCCGTGAAGTGCTTGCCGAAGCCCGGGTCGGCCAGGATCTCCTCGCGCTCGGCCGCCGCACGGCGCTCGGGCGAGGGGACGCTCGCGAACGCGAGATCGAAGGGCGTGTCGGTGTCGGTGCTCATCGGGGTGACTCCTGTCAGGCGGTGGTGGTGCGTGCCGCTGCGGCGATCGCGTCGCCGATCTCGGCCGTGCGGCGGTGCGTGGTGCCCCGGCCGGCGAGGTCGGCCTCGACCGCCCGCGTCACGACCGCCGCGAGGTCACCGCGACCGACGTGGTCGAGGAGCAACGCGACGGACAGGATCGCGGCCGTCGGATCGGCGAGCTGCTGGCCTGCGATGTCCGGCGCGGAACCGTGGACCGGCTCGAACATGCTGGGTAAGGTGCCGTCCGGGTTCAGGTTCCCCGAGGCCGCCAGACCGATGCCGCCGCTGATCGCGCCGGCGAGGTCGGTGATGATGTCGCCGAACAGGTTGTCGGTGACGATGACGTCGAACCTACCGGGTTCGCGGACCATGTGGATCGTCACGGCGTCGACGTGCTGGTAGTCGACCGTGACGTCGGGGTGCTCCTCGGCCACCGCGGCGACCGTGCGCTGCCAGAGCGATCCGGCGTGCACGAGGACGTTGCTCTTGTGCACGAGCGTCAGGTGCTTCCGCGGCCGACGCTCGGCCAGGTCGAACGCGTACCGGACCACGCGCTCGACACCGTGCGCGGTGTTGAGCGAGACCTCGGTCGCGATCTCGTGCGGCGTCCCGACCCGGATCGCGCCGCCGTTGCCGACGTAGGGGCCCTCGGTGCCCTCGCGGACCACCACGAAGTCGACCTCGCCCGGGTCGGCGAGCGGACTCGCGACCGAGGAGTACACCGTCGTCGGGCGCAGGTTGACGTAGTGGTCGAACGCGAACCGGAGCTTCAGGAGCAGGCCGCGTTCGATGATGCCGCCGGCGAGCCGCGGGTCGCGCGGGTCGCCGCCGACGGCGCCGAGCAGGATCGCGTCGTGCTCGGCGAGGGCGGACATGTCGTCGTCGGTCAGGATGTCGCCGGTCTCGAGGTACCGGGTCGCGCCGAGCGAGAACGCGGTCTCCTCGACGACGAGGTCGTCCGGCAGCACCGCGTGCAGGACCTTCAGCGCCTCGTCGACGACCTCGGGACCGATCCCGTCGCCGCGGACGACCGCGAGCTTGAGCGACTGTGCCATGTCTCGCCACTCCCCTACAGCGTGATGTCGATCTCGCGGAGCGAGGTCGCGTCGATGGTGGACCGGACGTGCTCGAGGATCTCGGCGGGCACCGGCGAGTCGACGGTCAGGACGCTGAGCGCCTGGCCACCGGCTTCGCGGCGGGAGATCTGCATCGCGGCGATGTTGATGCCCGCCTCGCCGAACTCCTTGCCGTAGACCGCGACGATGCCCGGGCGGTCGGTGTAGACCATCACGACGTGGTGCGACTCGAGGGCGACCTCGACGTCGTGGCCGTTGATCTCGACGAGCTTCTCGACCTGCTTCGGGCCGGTCAGGGTGCCGGAGACGCTGATCGCCGGGCCGTCGGACTGGGCGCCGCGGATCGTGAGCACGTTGCGGTACTCCGGGCTGTCCGCGTCGGTGATGAGCCGCACGGTGACCCCGCGCTGCTCCGCGATGAGCGGTGCGTTGACGTAGGACACCTGGTCGCTGACGACGTCCGTGAACACGCCCTTGAGCGCCGCGAGCTTGAGGACGCTGACGTCGTACTGCGCGAGCTCGCCGTGGACCTCGACGTCGATGCTCGTGACCGGCGAGGTCGCGAGGCCGGTGAAGACCTGGCCGAGCTTCTCCATCAGCGGGATGCCCGGGCGGACGTACGGGTCGATGACACCACCGGCGACGTTCACGGCGTCGGGGACGAGCTCGCCGCCGAGCGCCAGGCGCACGGACTTGGCGACCGAGACTCCCGCCTTCTCCTGCGCTTCGTCGGTCGAGGCGCCGAGGTGCGGCGTGACGACGACGTTCGGCAGCGCGAGGAGCGGCGAGTCCTTCGGCGGCTCGGAGACGAAGACGTCCAGGCCGGCGCCGGCGATCGTGCCCGCGGTGAGGGCGCGGTGCAGGGCGTCCTCGTCGATGAGCCCGCCGCGTGCGACGTTCACGACGAAGGCGCTCGGCTTCATGAGCGCGAACTGCTCGTCGGAGATCATGCCGACCGTCTCCGGGGTCTTCGGCATGTGGATCGTGGTGAAGTCCGCGCGGCGCAGGAGGTCCTCGAGCGACACGAGTTCGACGCCCAGCTGCTGCGCCCGGGCCGACGTGACGTAGGGGTCGTACGCGATGACCGAGACGCCGAACGCCTGCAGGCGCTGGGTGATGAGCGCGCCGATCCGGCCGAGGCCGATGATGCCGACGGTCTTCTCGTACAGCTCGACGCCCGTGTACGACGAGCGCTTCCAGGCCCCCGCGGCGAGCGACGCGTGCGCCGCCGGGATGTGCCGGGCCAGCGACAGGATGTGCCCGACGGTCAGCTCGGCCGCCGAGATGATGTTCGAGGTCGGCGCGTTGACGACCATCACACCGGCGGTCGTGGCCGCCTTGATGTCGACGTTGTCGAGGCCGACGCCGGCGCGGGCGACGACCTTGAGCTGCGGCGCGGCGGCGATCGCCTCGGCGTCGATCTTCGTGGCGGAGCGGACGAGCACGGCGTGCGCGTCGGCCAGGGAGGCCAGGAGGGCGGGTCGGTCGGTACCGTCCACGTTCCGGATCTCGAAGTCGGGCCCGAGGGCGTCGACGGTGGCGGGCGAGAGTTCTTCGGCGATCAGGACGACCGGCTTCGGCACAGCTGCAGTTCCTCACACGAGACGGGCGGTATCCCACCATCGTATCGACGCGAGCAGGCGGTTACGACCGTCCCGGTGGTCCGGTCCGGGACCACACGGCGGACGGGAGGATCGTGGCGGGCGTGCCACGAGCCTCCTGTCCGTGGGGTGGTCGCGTCAGAAGTCGAGGAGCCGGGGCACGAAGAGCTGGAGGTCCAGCCAGAGCGCACCCGCGGCAGCGAAGGCGACCACGAAGACGCCGACCGTCACGGCGAGACGCGTGCGGCGCGTCACCCAGAGGGCGACCGCGAACGCGACCGGCGCGATCGCGATGTCGAGGACCAACCACACCCACGGGGTGCTGCGCTGCAGCGAACCGCCGCCGGAGGCGGACTCGAGGAACGTGTTGAAGGCGCGGACCGACTGCGAGACGGTCACCAGGTTCCCGACGCTCTGGACGGTCATGTAGGCGAAGAGGACGCCGAAGACGGCCCAGACGACGATCCGACCGACGAGGGGCGATGACTGCCGGCGAGTCGCCGGCGTGGCCGCGGTCACCCGAAGCTCCTGGTCATGAGGAACGGCCACGGGAACAGGACGGCGGCGCCGAGCAGCATCCAGAGGAGCCGCGTGCGGGTGCGACGGCCACGGGCCGCCCAGAGGACGACCGTGAACCAGAGCGCCGGCGCGACGATGGACAGGAACCGGAGGACCTCGACGAACACCGTCAGCAGGGTGTCGACGTTCGCCACGTACGACGTCGACGCCGTGAGGAGCCACGCGACCGTGTAGAGCAGGTAGAGCCCGCCGAACACGCCGAAACCGATCAGGGCGCCGGAGGTCTCGGGCGTCTCGGGGTCGCGGCCGCCACGGTCCTTGACCGCGACCGGGTTGTGGGCCGCGTCGACGTGGGTCGCGTCGTCGGCGTCGCCCCAGCTGAGGGCTTCGTCGTCGTCGCGGTCGACCGAGCCGTCGGGCGGGGAAGCTGCCGTCGTCATGGGGACGATTCTACGAGCCGTCGACGACCGCGGCCGCACCGCGGCGTCGTCAGACGTCGGCGGGCTGGGTCGCGAGGACCTCGGCGACGACCTCGCGCACGGCCGGGAAGAGCGGGTGGCTCTCCATCAGGCCCGTGAGGATCTCGGTGAGCGCGTGCGCGGTCGCGCCGGAGCGCAGGAGCGCGTGCAGCTCGATCGACTCGGGGTCGTTCTCGTCGTCGAACGCGAGCGCGGCGCGGACGGCACCGAGCAGGTGGTCGACCGGCAGGCCACGCTCGGCGAGCTGCGACGCGGGGCCGACGAAGCGCTCGCGACGGCCGAGCTTCCGGAGCGGGTTCCGCCCGACCCGGACGGTGGTGTCCGGGAGCAGCGGGTTCGCGATGCGGGTCAGGTTCGCGGCGACGTAGCGGGCGTGCTCGGCCGGGTCGAACCCGTGCTTCGCCACGAGCAGCGCGGTGGTCTCGGCGAGGACGCCGTCCACCTCGGCGCGGACGTCGCGGTCCTCGAGGGCCTCGCGGATGAGCCGGATCCCCCGGACGTAGCCGTGGTAGGCGGCCGTCGCGTGCGCGGTGTTCACCGTGTAGAGCTTGCGCTCGACGAACGGCTGCAGGTCGTCGACCCACGTCACGCCGTCGATCTGCGGCGGCTCGGAATCCGAGTCGGCGAACGGCGTCCGCTCGATGACCCACTCGTAGAACGGCTCGAGCACGACGTCGAGCCCGCCGGACTGGCCGAGCACGCCGGACTGGTCGGGGACGATCCGGTCGATCGCGCAGTTGGCGAAGACGGCGGCGATGTCGCGGTCCTCGAGGATCGGCGCACGACGGATGCTGGCGTGCAGGGAGTCGGTCGCGTTGAACGCGTTCTCGCAGGCGACGATCGTGACGTCACCGCGGTCGAGCGGCCGGGCGGCCAGGCCCTCGGCGATGACCGGGGCGACGAGCGGCAGCGTGCGGGCCCCGACGGCCGTGGTGACGACGTCGGCCTCCGCGATCGCCCGCACGACACGGTCGCGGTCGGTCTTGCTGCTCAGCGCGTGGAAGCCGTACACGAGGTGCTCGACGGGCATCTCGCCGACCTCGTGCACCACGAAGCGGCCGGCCTCGTTGAGGGCCGAGACGACCCGGGCGTCGACGTCGACGAAGGTGAGCTCGTAGCCGCTCGCGACCAGGAACTGGCCCACGAATCCGCGCCCGATCTTGCCGGCGCCGATGTGGACCGCTCGCTTCGTCACCGCCATCCGTCGATCCTCGCACGTCGGGAGGACCGGTCGTGACCACTCCTCGTGGACGGCAGGGCCGTCGCGAGGGTGGTCACGGGGTCGGCGGCACCCGGCCGTCGGGCGGCGCGGGGACAGGTGGGGTACTGGTGCATGAGGTCCGTGTCACATCGCGAGGCGGCGGTGCAGTCGCACCGCCGCCTCGTCGTCGAGTGTGGTGTCCGCAGACTACCGCGCGGCAGAGCCGTCCACGTAGTCGGCGTCGTTCGACTTCCACGCGAACAGGGCGCGGAGCTCGCGGCCGGTCGCCTCGATCGGGTGGTTCTCGCCCTTCTCGCGCAGGGCCGTGAACTCCGGTGCGCCGGCGTCCTGGTCCGCGATGAAGCGCTTCGCGAAGGTGCCGTCCTGGATGTCCGCGAGGACGGCCTTCATGTTCTCCTTGACCTCGGGCGAGATCACGCGCGGGCCGGAGACGTAGTCGCCGAACTCGGCCGTGTCGGAGATCGACCAGCGCTGCTTCGTGAGACCGCCCTCCCAGATGAGGTCGACGATGAGCTTGAGCTCGTGCAGGACCTCGAAGTACGCGATCTGCGGCTGGTAGCCGGCCTCGGTCAGGGTCTCGAAGCCGTACTGGATGAGCTGCGAGGTGCCACCGCAGAGCACGGCCTGCTCACCGAACAGGTCGGTCTCGGTCTCCTCGGTGAAGGTCGTCTTGATGCCGCCGGCGCGCAGGCCGCCGATCGCCTTCGAGTAGGACCACGCGAGGTCCCAGGCCGATCCGGACGCGTCGACCTCGACGGCCACGATCACGGGCACGCCGCGGCCGGCCTCGTACTCGCGGCGCACGGTGTGACCGGGGCCCTTCGGCGCGACGAGGGAGACGTCGACGCCCTCGGGGGCCTCGATGTAGCCGTAGCGGATGTTGAAGCCGTGGCCGAAGACGAGCGTGGCGCCCCGCTTGAGGTTCGGCTCGATGTCCTCGCGGTAGACGATGCGCTGGACCTGGTCCGGAGCGAGGATGACGACGACGTCGGCCCACTTCGTGACCTCGGCCGGGGTCTGCACGTCGAAGCCCGCCTCTTCGGCCTTCTGACGGCTCTTCGAGCCCTCCTTGAGGCCGATCTTGACCTCGACGCCCGAGTCGCGGAGGTTGAGGGCGTGGGCGTGGCCCTGCGAGCCGTAGCCGATGACGGCGACCTTCTTGCCCTGGATGAGCGTCAGGTCGGCGTCGGCGTCGTACACGATGTCAGTCACGAGGGTGTGTCTCCTTGGTTCTGGTGGTCTGGTGCGCGTGCTGGAGCGGTGTTCAGCGGACGCGGTCGGTGATGCTCTTCGGGCCGCGGCCCATGCCGAGCAGGCCGGCACGGGCGAGTTCCTTGATGCCGTACGGCTCGAGGACGCGGAGGATGGCCTGGATCTTGCCGGGGTCGCCGGTCACCTCGACCACGAGCGAGTCGGTCGCCACGTCGACGACCTGCGCACGGAAGAGGGTCACGGCCTCGAGGACCGCCGACCGGGTCTGGTTGTCGACCCGGACCTTGACGAGCATGTGCTCGCGCTGCACCGACTGCGAGAAGTCGAGCTCGACGATCTTGATCACGTTGACGAGCTTGTTCAGCTGCTTCGTGACCTGCTCGAGCGGCAGGTCCTCGACGTCCACGACGACCGTGATCCGACTGCGGCCCTCGACCTCGGTGTTGCCCACCGCGAGCGACTCGATGTTGAAGCCGCGACGGGCGAACAGCCCGGCGACGCGCGTCAGCAGACCCGGCTTGTCCTCGACGAGCAGGGAGAGGACGTGGCTCATGCGGGGTCTCCGGTCATGTCGGCGTCCTCGACGTCCCAGCTGGGCGCGTGGTCGCGGGCGTACTCGATCGAGGAGTTGCCGACCCCCTGCGGGACCATCGGCCACACCATGGAGTCACGGCTCACCACGAAGTCGATGACGACGGGGCGGTCGTTCGTCTCGAGGGCGAGCTTGATCGCGTCGTCGACCTGGTCGGCGCGCTCGACGCGGATGCCGAGGGCACCGTACGCGTCGGCGAGCTTCACGAAGTCCGGCACGCGACGGCTCTCGTGGCCGGTCTCGAGGTCGGTGAAGGAGTGCCGACCGTCGTAGAACAGCGTCTGCCACTGCCGCACCATGCCGAGCGACGAGTTGTTGATGACCGCGACCTTGATCGGGATGTCGTTGATGACGCAGGTCGCGAGCTCCTGGTTCGTCATCTGGAAGCAGCCGTCGCCGTCGATCGCCCAGACCACGCGGTCCGGCTCGGCGACCTTCGCGCCCATCGCCGCGGGGACCGAGTAGCCCATCGTGCCCGCGCCGCCCGAGTTCAGCCACGCGTGCGGCCGCTCGTACTTGATGAACTGCGCCGACCACATCTGGTGCTGGCCGACCCCGGAGGCGTAGACGGCCTCGGGCCCGGTGAGCTCGCCGATGCGGCGGATGATCGCCTGCGGGGCGAGGAGTCCGTCGGTCGGCTCGGCGTACCCGAGCGGGAAGTCCGTCCGGAGCTGCTCGAGCTTGGTCCACCACGCGCTCGTGTCGGCACGGTCCGCGGCGACGTCGCCCCAGGCCTCGAGCAGGTCGCCGAGGACCTCGCGGGCGTCGCCGACGATCGGCACGTCGGCGAACCGGATCTTCGAGATCTCGGCGGGGTCGATGTCGACGTGCACGACCTTGGCGTGCGGCGCGAACTCGTCGGCCTTGCCGGTCACGCGGTCGTCGAACCGTGCACCGAGGGCGATGATGAGGTCGCTGTCCTGCAGCCCGAGCACCGCGGGGACGGTGCCGTGCATGCCGGGCATGCCGAGGTGCTGCGGGTGCGAGTCAGGGAAGGCACCACGCGCCATGAGCGTCGTGACGACCGGCGCACCGGTGGCCTCGGCGAAGCGCAGCAGCTCGGCGGTCGCATCGGAGCGGACCACGCCGCCGCCGACGTACAGCACGGGACGCTCGGCCTCGGCGAGGAGCTGCGCCGCGGCGACGATCTGCTTGCCGTGCGCCTTCGTGACGGGGCGGTAGCCGGGCAGGTCGATCTTCGGCGGCCACACGTAGGGCGCCGACTTCTGCTGGGCGTCCTTCGTGATGTCGACGAGCACCGGGCCCGGACGACCGGTCGTGGCGATCTGGTGCGCGGCGGCGAGCGTCGCGGGGATGTCCGCCGGGTCGGTCACGAGGAACGAGTGCTTCGTGATCGGCATCGTGATCCCGACGATGTCGGCCTCCTGGAAGGCGTCCGTCCCCATCAGGGTCGAGAACACCTGCCCGGTGATCGCGATGAACGGCACCGAGTCCATGTAGGCGTCGGCGATCGCGGTGACGAGGTTCGTCGCACCGGGGCCGGACGTGGCGATCGCGACGCCGACCTTGCCGGAGGCCGAGGCGTACCCCTCGGCCGCGTGGCCGGCGCCCTGCTCGTGCCGGACGAGGATGTGCCGGATCGTCGTGGACGCCATGAGCTCGTCGTAGAACGGGATGATGGCGCCGCCGGGCAGGCCGAAGACGTCGGTGATCCCGAGGTGCTCGAGCGTCCGGAGGACGGCTCCCGAGCCGGTCAGGATCTCCGGCGACCGGCGTGCACCGGCGGCCGCGGACAGCGGAGTGGCTTCCGTGGGCATGAGGTGTTCCTTGCCTGGAGTGATGGCGGTGGTGCGGGTGTCGACGCTAGCCCGTGACCGCGCCCTTGGCGGCGGACTGGACGAGCTTCGCGAACTTCGCGAGGACTCCGCGGGTGTAGCGCGGGGGCAGCGGGGCCCAGCCTGCTCGGCGGGCCTCCAGCTCGGCGTCGTCGACCAGTAGGTCGAGCGAGCGAGCCGCGATGTCGACACGGATGCGGTCGCCATCGCGCACGAATGCCACTGGACCTGCGTCCACGGCTTCCGGTGCGATGTGGCCGATGCACAGGCCGGTTGTGCCGCCTGAGAATCGTCCGTCCGTCAACAGTAGTACATCCTTGCCGAGGCCCGCGCCCTTGATGGCGGCGGTGATCGCGAGCATCTCGCGCATGCCAGGGCCACCCTTCGGGCCCTCGTAGCGGATGACCACCACGTCGCCCTTCTGGATCTGTCCCTCGGTGAGGGCGTCCATCGCGGCACGCTCGCGGTCGAACACCCGCGCGGGGCCCTCGAACACGGCGGCGTCGAACCCGGCGGTCTTCACGACGGCGCCGTCCGGGGCGAAGGAGCCCTTGAGGATGGTCAGGCCACCGGTCTCGTGGATCGGGTTGTCGAGCTTCCGGAACACCTCGCCGTCGAGCTCCGGCGGGTCGATCTCGGCCAGGTTCTCGGCGAGGGTCTTGCCGGTGACGGTCATCACGTCGCCGTGCAGCAGACCGGCCTCGAGCAGCGCCTTCATGATCACCGGGATGCCGCCGTTGCGGTCGACGTCGACCATGACGTACTTGCCGAAGGGCTTCATGTCGGCCAGGTGCGGCACCTTCGAGCCGATGCGGTTGAAGTCGTCGAGGGTCAGCTCGACCTCGGCCTCGTGCGCGATCGCGAGCAGGTGCAGGACGACGTTGGTCGAGCCTCCCAGGGCCATGGCGACGGCGATGGCGTTCTCGAACGCCTCGCGCGTCAGGATCTGCCGGGCCGTCAGGCCGAGGCGGAGCATGTTGACGACGGCCTCGCCTGAGCGGCGCGCGTAGTAGTCACGGCGGCGGTCTGCGCTCGGCGGGGCAGCGGACCCCGGCAGCGACATGCCGAGGGCCTCGGCCACGCTCGCCATGGTGTTCGCCGTGTACATCCCGCCGCAGGCGCCCTCGCCCGGGACGATCGCGCACTCGATCTCCTTGAGCTCGGCCTCGGTCATGGTGCCGGCCTTGCACGCACCGACGCCCTCGAAGGAGTCGATGATCGTGACCTCCTTGAAGGAGCCGTCGGCCTGCTTCACGTAGCCCGGCATGACCGAGCCCGCGTAGAGGAAGACGCTCGCGAGGTCGAGGCGCGCGGCGGCCATGAGCATGCCGGGCAGCGACTTGTCGCAGCCGGCGAGGAGCACGGTGCCGTCGAGGCGCTCCGCGTTCACGACGGTCTCGACGCTGTCGGCGATGACCTCGCGCGAGACGAGCGAGAAGTGCATGCCCTCGTGGCCCATCGAGATCCCGTCGGAGACGGAGATGGTGCCGAACTGCAGCGGGTACCCGCCGCCGGAGTGCACGCCCTCCTTCGCGCCCTGCGCGAGGCGGTCGAGGGAGAGGTTGCAGGGGGTGATCTCGTTCCAGGAGGACGCGATCCCGATCTGCGGCTTGTCCCAGTCTGCGTCGCCCATGCCGACGGCCCGGAGCATGCCACGCGAGGTGGTCGCTTCGATCCCGTCGGTGACGACCCGGCTACGCGGCTTCACGTCGATGTCAGGCATGGTGCGAGTCTAGGACCGTTTGGGATACCAGCGGGACACGACCCGTCGGACGGGAGGCACGTGGCCGGGTCGTCAGCGCGTCGCGCGCAGACGCCCCAACTGCTTCAGGACGTCGGTGAGCGCGGCCGGGTCCGCCACGCGGTGGCCGGCGAGCGTGTCGCCCTCCCCCACCTTCACGCCCACGTCGCCGTCCCGGAGGACCCGGAAGGCGTCCTCGTCGGTGACGTCGTCGCCGGCGAAGAACACGGCGTCCGCGCCCCGCAGCTCGCGGAGCCGGTCGACGGCGTCGCCCTTGGTCACGTGCCGGACGGCGAACTCGAGGATGTCCTTGCCGCCGCGCTCGAGGACCTCCGGGTCGGCGCGGTGCGCGGCCTCGTGCGCAGCGGCGTTCGCCGCCGCGGCCACCTCGGCGCTCGCCCGGCGCGTGTGCACCCCGTGCCCGGCGGGCTTGTGCTCGACGACGACGTCCGGGAACCGTGCGCCCACCTCGTCGAGCGCCGCGCCGACACGGGCCACGCGGGCGTGCTCGTCCTCGGTCAGGGCGGCCTCGGCGTGCCCGTCGACCCGCCACTCGACGCCGTGCGACCCGACGAGCGCCATGTCCTCCGGCGCGTGCGACACCCGGGCGAGTCCCTCGAGCGGCCGTCCGGAGACGAGCACGACCTCGGTGTCGCGGGCGCGCTGCAGGGTCAGCACCGCCGCCCACGAGCCCGGGAGCGCACCGACCCTCGCGGGGTCGTCGGCGAACGGTGCGAGCGTGCCGTCGAAGTCGAGGGCGACGAGCAGTCGCGGCGCAGCCGCGAGCGTCTCGAGGGCCGACGACAGGGCGGTCGGGTCGGTCGACGGCTCAGGCACCACGTGCCTCCCGGGTGTCCTCGGCGGCGCGCGCGGTCTGCGCGTCCTGGTCGAAGATCGACGTCGTGTCCTGGAGCTGCTCGACGTGCTGGTCACCCGGGTCGGCGGCCGAGGGGTCGAGCTTGGCGCGGCTCGGCGCGTGCCGGTCGAGCGCCTCGAGGAAGGAGCGCGACCAGCGGGCCACGTCGTTCTCGCGGACGCGCTTCCGGAGCGCGCGCATGCGCGTCGACCGCTCGCGGCGGGGCATCTCGATCGCGCGCTGGATCGCGTCCTTCAGGGCGCCGATGTCGTGCGGGTTGACGATGACCGCCTGCTTCAGCTCGTCGGCGGCCCCGGCGAACTCGGACAGGATGAGGACGCCGTCGTTGTCCGAGCGGGTCGCGACGTACTCCTTCGCGACGAGGTTCATGCCGTCGCGGAGTGCGGTCACGAGCATGATGTCCGCGGCGAGGTACAGCGCGACCATCTCCTCGCGCGGGTAGCCGTGGTGCAGGTACGAGATGGGTTGGTGCCCGATCACGCCGAGGTCGCCGTTGATCCGTCCGACGGTCAGCTCGATCTCGTCGCGGAGCGCCGCGTACGTGTCCACACGCTCGCGGCTCGGGCTGGCGACCTGGACGAGCGTCGCGTCCTCGACCGCGACCCGGCCGTCCTCGATCAGCTCGCCGAACGCCTTGATGCGGTGCCGGATCCCCTTGGTGTAGTCGAGCCGGTCGACACCGAGCAGGACCGTCTTCGGGTTGCCGAGGCTCGCGCGGATCTCCTTCGCTCGCTCCTGGACCTCGGGTCGGTGCGCGATCGCCTCGAAGCTCTCGGCGTCGATCGAGATCGGGAAGTGCCGGGCCTCGACGTGGCGCACGGTGATGCCCTTGCGGCTCCGCGGTGCCGCCGGGTCGTCGACCGGGACGTCGATGGTCGAGCCCTTGGTCGTGTAGCCCTTGATGTGGCGGACCGCGCGGAGGAAGTCGCTCGCGTCGTCGTGCCGCTGGAACCCGATGACGTCGGCGCCGAGCAGCCCGTCGAGGATCTGCGCGCGCCACGGCAGCTGCGCGTAGATGCCGACCGGCGGGAACGGGATGTGGTTGAAGAAGCCGATCGTCAGGTCCGGACGGCGCTCCCGGAGCAGGGCCGGCAGGAGCTGCAGCTGGTAGTCCTGCACCCAGACGACGCCGTCCTGCTCGACGATCTCGACGATCTGGTCGGCGAAGCGCTCGTTGACCCGCTTGTACGCGTTCCACCAGTCGCGGTGGTAGCTCGGGTGCTCGATCACGTCGTGGTAGAGCGGCCAGAGGGTGTCGTTGCTGAAGCCCTCGTAGTACTCCTCGACGTCGTCGGCGCTCAGCGGCACCGGGACGATGTGGATGCCCTCGTTGTCGAACGGCGCCACCTCGACGTCCGGCTGCCCGACCCAGCCGACCCACGCACCGTCGTTCGCCCGCATCACCGGCTCGAGGGCGGTCACGAGGCCGCCCGGGGAGTGCCGCCAGCCCTCGTTGCCGTCCTCGTCGACGACACGGTCGACGGGCAGGCGGTTCGAGGCGACGACGAACGCGTAGCGGTCTGGGTCGGTGTCGGTGGGTGCTGCCATGAGGTGCTGGTCTCTCCGTTCCGCCCGGAAGGTGCGCCGGGGTGCGGAGCCGACGGTACCAGCGCGGGGTCAGGCGGTCCCCGGCCGGACGCCCGGTCGCCGCTGGCTAGGCTTCGCACATGGTCGTGACACGGGCGTGGCGGAACGGGAGTGCGGCGGAGCGGGACTTCCCGGTGGACCGCGTCTCGGACCTGCTCGAGCGGGACGACGACACCTTCGTCTGGGTGGACCACACCGAGCCCGGGCCGGAGGACCTGCGACACGTCGAGGACGAGCTCGGGATCCACGCGCTCGCGCTCGAGGACGCCCTCGAGCCGGGGCAGCGCCCGAAGCTCGACCGGTACCGGCAGAGCCTGTTCCTCGTGGTCTACGACGTCGACGGCATCGACGACGACGGCGAGCTCGTGACGCACGAGGTGAAGGCGTTCGTCAGCCGGCGCGCCCTCGTCACGATGCACGGACCGGACGTCGACATGGCCGCGGTCGAACGACGGCTCGACGCCAACGCCGACGTGTGCGACCACGGGGTGCCCTGGCTCGTGTGGGGGCTCCTCGACGCGGTCGTCGACCACGCCACGGTCACCGTCGAGGACATCGAGGCGCGGATCGAGGCGCTCGAGGACGACCTGTTCGAGCACGGCAACCCCCGCGAGCAGCAGATCCAGCGGCGGTCGTTCCGGCTCCGGAAGGCGCTCGGCGTCCTCCGGCGCCAGGTCGTCCCGACCCGGGACAGCGTCGCGTCCTTCCTGCACGGCGACGCCGAGTCGATCCAGGACGGCATCCGCCCGTACTTCCGGGACGTCGAGGACCACCTGGTCTCCGTCGCAGACTCCGTGGACCAACTGCGTGACGCCGTGTCGAGCGTCCTCGACACGAACCTCAACCTGGCGTCGAACCGGCAGAACACCGTGATGAAGAAGGTGACGAGCTGGGCGGCGATCATCGCGATCCCGACGGCGATCACGGGCTTCTTCGGGCAGAACGTGACGTTCCCGGGCGAGGGGCACTGGAGCGGGCTCGCCGCGTCCGTCTCGCTGATCCTGGCGACGTCGCTCGTGCTCTACCGGGTGTTCAAGACGAAGGACTGGCTGTAGCCCGGGTCAGATCTGCAGCGCGAGCACCCCGGCGACGACGGTGAGCGGTGCGACCACGCAGCCGAGCGCCATGTAGCGCCCCCACGACAGGTGCACGCCCTCGGACGCGAGCCGCGCGTGCCAGAGCAGCGTCGCGAGCGACGCCCACGGCGTGATGAGGCAGCCGGCGTTCACGCCGACGAGCAGCGCCGCGTAGCGCAGGGCCTCGTGCCCCGCTGCCGGCTCGAGCACCAGGTACGCCGGCAGGTTGTCGATGGCGTTCGCCGCGACCGCACCGGCGCCGCCGAGCAGCAGGAGCGAGCCCGTCCCGGTGCCGCCGGACAGCGCGTGCACGACCGGGTCGGTCAGGCCCGTGGTGTGCAGCGTCTCCACGACGACGAACAGCCCCGCCGCGAACAGCAGCGTCGACCACGGCACACGGGACGGCCGGAGCTCGGACGGCGCACGGAAGGCCGCGACGACGACGAGCAGCACCGCCGCCGCGAGCGCCGCGATCCACACCGTGACGCCGGCGGTGAGCGCGACGACGAGGGCGACGAGCACGACGGACGCGGCCCAGAAGAACACCGGGTCCCGCGGGCGCCGGACCTCGACCGGGGTGTACCGGCCGAAGAGCTTGCCGCGGAACACGACGAGGAGCACGGCGCACGGCACGACGACCCCGGCGAGCGCCGCCCACACCATGAGCCCGGCGAACGGGATCGGTCCGTCGAGCCCGATCTTGTCGACCGCGAGCAGGTTCGTCAGGTTGGACACCGGCAGCAGCATCGACGCGGTGTTCGCGAGCCAGACGGTCGTCAGGGCGAACGGCATCGGGGGCAGGCCGACCCGGCGGGCGAGCGCGATCACGATGGGCGTCAGGAGCACCGCGGTGGTGTCGATCGACAGGAACACGGTGCAGACGACCGCGAGCACGACCACGGACACCCACAGGCCGATCGTGCGGCCACCGCCGAAGCGCGCGGCGAGGTCGGCGAGCCGGTCGAAGACGCCCGCGTCGGCCGCGAGCTCGGACACGACGGTCAGCCCGAGCACGAACGCGAGCACCGGGACGACACGCTCGGCGAGGGTTGCGAGGTCGGGCAGGGGCAGGAGGCCGAGGACGACGCACACGGCGCCGACCACGAGCAGCACTCCCCCGATGATGGCCTGACGCACGGTGACTCCTCGACGCTCGGGCCGGGCAGGGCGACCGGCGGCGCTCCAATGTAGCGGCCGGTAGCGTGGCGGGGACGACCAGAGGAGGAACCGGTGCGGAAGTTCATGTTCAGCGGTGCGGTGTGGAGTTCGATCATCAGCGGCTACAGCGTGGTGCAGACGACGCGGCAGGGGCCGCGGGACTGGCGCCTCGCGCTCACGTGGATCGCGTGGCTCGCGACGACGATCGTCGCGCTCGGCACGGTCGTCGAGGACGACCGCGCGGTGAAGGCGCGTCAGCGCTAGGTGTACTCGGCCGTGACGTTGGTGACACTTCGGGGGTTGTGACGCGACGAGGCCTCCTGGCTTGATGGAGCTGTCTAGTTCTGCCACTGCCAGGAG
>NZ_QQAO01000017.1:0-11982 GCF_003349855.1 Curtobacterium sp. AG1037
TGGACACCACCCTCGGCCAGCAACTCCCGGTCCTGGTCCACCTCACCGGCGGCACCAGAACCGCACTGGCCAAGACCACCCGCGTCCACTAGGACGCCGGACCCCACCACCGCTCCACCACCGGCCGGGAGACGCCCGACGTCTCCCGGCCGTGTGCTGCCCGGACACCCGTCCGGTGATCCGTCATGCCCGCAGAAGGAGGCACCCCATGGCACGGAAGAACACCCCAGGCGCGGTCAGCGCGTCGACCTCGGAGCAGCGCCGCGAGGACGCCGCGACCTGGAGCCCGCTCGCCCGCTACCTGTCCGAGTGCTTCGGCACGTTCCTGCTCGTCCTCGGCGGCGTCGGGACCGCGCTCTTCGCGGCGAACTTCCCGAGCGACACCGACAACCAGTCCGGCGTCGGCTTCCTCGGAGTCGCGCTCGCGTTCGGCCTGACGCTCGTCGCCGGCATCGCCGCCGTCGGCCACATCTCCGGCGGCCACTTCAACCCGGCCGTCACCCTCGGCCTCCTCGCCGCGGGACGCACCGACGTCAAGCACGTCCCGGGCTACATCGTGTCGCAGGTCGTGGGCGGACTCGCCGCGACGAGCATCATCGCGGTCGTGCTCTCCGGCAAGGCCGGTGCCTTCGCCGCCGCACACGACGCCGGCTTCGCCTCGAACGGCTTCGGCAGCGCGAGCCCGGGCGGCTACGGCCTCGGCGCGGTCTTCCTGACCGAGGCCGTCCTGACCGGGGTCTTCACCGCGGTCATCCTGTCGATCACCGCGAAGCAGGAGTACCAGGCCCTCGCCCCGATCGGCATCGGTCTGACCCTGACCCTGATCCACCTCGTGAGCATCCCGGTGAGCAACACCTCCGTGAACCCCGCACGTTCGATCGCGACCGCGGTCTACGGTGGGGCCACGCCGCTCGCCCAGCTGTGGGTGTTCATCGTGGCCCCGATCGTCGGCGCGCTCGTCGCCGGCCTGATCGTCCGCGTCGGCGGCCGCCGCCGCATCACGAGCTGACCCACCCCGCGCGAGAGGAGACCACCATGCGCAACCGCATCATCGTCATCGGAGCCATCGTCCTGATCGGCTTCTGGATCGGGTCCCGGTCCAACCGTCCGGTCGTCAAGAAGACGAGCACCGCCGAGACGATCCGCAAGGCCTGGAACGACCCGCACGCGCGCAAGCAGCGCGCGAAGCTCCGCAAGAAGATCGAGAAGGCCGCGTCGCACTGACGGGCGCGCGCCCAGACCGACGGGAGGCACGGTGCCAGCTGGCACTGTGCCTCCCGTCCGTTGCGTGGTCGCGTCGCGACCGCCGGCGGCACGGACCTGCACCCCGTCGCGGACGTCGCACCCTGCTGTCGCGGGGTGCGACGTTGCACCGCAGGGTGCGATTCCGCGGAGCCCAGGGTGCGGACCGCGGAGTCGCCGCTGACGGTGGTCAGTGCTGGGCGTGCTCTTCGGTGAGCGCCGCCGCGTAGGCCCGCACCGACCGGTGGTAGCGGGGGAGCGTCGGCTCGACGGCCTCGATCACCACGCGCAGGGCCTCGTCGACCCGTCCGGCGCTGTGCAGCGCGAGCGCCAGGAACACCCGCGGTGCCGCGCCGGTCGCCGGGTGCTCGGGGGCGTCCCGGAGCATCGCGATGGCTTCATCGACGCGGCCGAGGTTCCGGAGTGTGGACGCGTGCTGCACCACCATCTGCGCGGCGCGCTCCGGGTCCACCGTGTCCAGGCCCGCGGCGGTCGCGGCTGCGTAGTGCTCGTGGGCGCCGGCCTCGTCGCCGCCGGAGTCGTGCGCGCCGCCGAGCTCGAACGCCGCCAGCGCCGGGTGCGGGGCCGTCGCCGCGAGTTCGCGCATCCGGTCGATGCGGTCCCGGTCGTCCACCGTCTCGTCGGCCCAGAGCGCGGCGACCCGCGCCTCCCACTCGTCGTCCCTGTTGTCCATCCGGCCACGGTAGTGGTGCGTGGACCGGCCACCGAGCGCGGCTCCGCGAGCACCCGGCGCGGCGGAATGCGAAGATGCATCGTTGCCCACCGACAGGACGACGAGGAACGCATGGGACACGACGACGCAGCGCCGCTCCTGGACGGGCGCTACCGCCTCGGCGACGTGATCGGCCGCGGCGGCATGTCCGTCGTGTACGGCGCCACCGACGAGGTGCTGCACCGACCCGTCGCCGTGAAGCTGTTCAACCCCGGCACGGTCGACCTCGCCCGACAGGAGGCCGAGCTCGGTGTCCTCGCGGCGCTCGAGCACCACAACCTCGTCGGGCTGCTCGACGCCGGGGTGGTCGACGTCGTCGGCAGCGGGCCGCGCCGGTTCCTCGTGATGTCGCTCGTCGTCGGACAGGACCTCGAGGAACGGCTCGAGGTCGCCCCGCTCTCGCCGAAGCACATCGCCGAGGTCGGCTACGACATGGCCGAGGCGCTCGACTACATCCACGCGCACGGGGTCGTGCACCGGGACATCAAGCCCTCGAACATCCTGCTCGTCGACTACGGCAACGGCTCCGACCGTGCCCGT
Source organism: Curtobacterium sp. AG1037 (assembly GCF_003349855.1). Lineage (NCBI taxonomy): Bacteria > Bacillati > Actinomycetota > Actinomycetes > Micrococcales > Microbacteriaceae > Curtobacterium > Curtobacterium sp. AG1037. The sequence continues at coordinate 2,516 of NZ_QQAO01000017.1, forward strand.
GCGCGCCTGACCGACTTCGGGATCGCCCTCGCCGCCGGGGTCGAGCGGCTCACCGCGGACGGCGTGACGACCGGGACCGCCGCCTACCTCAGCCCGGAGCAGGCCCGCGGCGGTGACGTCGGCCCCGCGACGGACGTGTACTCGCTCGGCCTCGTGCTGCTGCAGTGCTTCACCCGGCGCCGGGAGTTCCCCGGCTCGCTCGTCGAGTCCGCGATCGCGCGCCTGACCCGTGACCCGGTCGTGCCCGAGCCGCTCCCCGAGCACTGGAAGCACGTGCTCCGGGCGATGACCGCGCAGGACCCGACGGCCCGGCCGCTCGGCGCCCAGCTCGTCACGATGCTCCGCGACGTCGTCATCGCCGAGACCGCGGCCGCGCAGCCCGGGCAGCCGACCCCGGCCGCACAGCCCGGGCAGCCGACCGCGGCCGCGCAGCCCGAACCACCGACCGCGGCAGCACCGACACCGGCACGGGCGCCGGCCCAGACCCCCGCGCACGCCGACGCCCGCCCGGCGACGCTCGACTCGCTCCCTCAGGAGTCCCTCCAGCGCACCGTCGCCATGGCCGCGCGCCTGTTCGACGCCCCGATCGCCCTCGTCGACGTGCTCGACGACGACCGAGAGTGGACGCAGTCCTGGATCGCCGAGGGTGTCGACGAGGCCGCGCGCAACATCACCTTCCGCAACGGGTTCGCCCCCGTGCCGGTGCCCGTGGTCATCCCCGATGGTGCCGAACACCCGGAGATGCGCCAGAGCCCGCTCGTCACCGGGCCGCTCGGCCTCCGGTTCTACGTGAGCGTCCCGCTGCTGCGCCACGACGGCACCGCGGTCGGCACCTTGGCCGTGCTCGACACCCGCCCGCGCGAGGCGACCGAGGCCGACTTCGCGAACCTCCGGGACCTCGCGGCGCTGGCGGTCACGCAGCTCGAGCTCCGTCGCGAGTCCCTCCGCACCACGAGCGACGCCCTCCCGGTGCAGCAGTCCGGCGCCTGACGGCCACCACCGGTCGGCTGCTGCGGACCGTCACGCTTCGTCGCGGACCGTCACCCGGAAGGACCGCACCAGGGGTGCGTCGGGCTCCACCACGACGGGAGCGTCCCACGCCAGCGCCGACCCGACCGCCGGGTACTCAGCGACCCGCACGAACCACGGGTCCGCGTGGCCCAGGGCCTCGAACCGCACCGACGCACGCGCCCCTGACCCGTGCCGCCCGTCGAACGTCCCGGTCCACTCCACCCAGGGTGCGACGGCCCCGTGCACGGCATCCTCGCCCACGGCGGTCGACGTCCGCACGGCGACGTCGTCACACGGCGCGAACCGCCACGTGAAGCCCCCGTACCCGGCTCCCGCGCGGCCGTGACTCCCCGGACTCCCGAGCCGGACGGGCGACGACCCCGGCGCGCGGAACGCCGACGTCCAGCCGAGCACCCAACCGCCGTCCGAGGCGCCCCAGGTGAGCGTCCGTGTCTCCCGCAGCACGAGCGCCCCGTCCGGCCCGGTCCAGCGGAGCCGCTGGGTGAGCGTCCCGTCCCCGTCCGAGACTGCCGTGGCGACGGCCCGCCCGTGGTCGTCGCGCTCCTCGTACCCGGCGTCGCGCACGTAGGTCGGACCGCCCCAGCAGTTCACGCCGTCGACGTCGGGCACCGCCGTCCCGACACCGCAGTGCCACGGGTGGTCGTCCGGCCGCGCGTCGGTCAGCACAGTCTCCGACAGGGTCCGCACCGGGTGCAGGAACGGCCGCGGGCTCCACGCGACCGGGCTCGCCCCGCCGTCGACGAGCGTCGCGACCGTGGTCCCGCCGACCTCGAGCGTGCGCAGGACCCGGTCGACCGCGGCGTGCTCCACGCGCTGCAGGCTACGCCCGGCGACGGACGAGGACCACGCTGTCGGCGGTCTCGTGCGTGGTGCCGTCGGCGGTGGTCGTCATGCGCGGTCGGCGTTCCGCGGCCAGCACGGCCCAAGCCGCCGGACCGCCCGCCGCCGGACCGCCCGCCGCCGGACCGCCCGCCGCCGGGTCGGCCGCCGACGCCTCGTCGCTGCCGAGCACGGCCGCGAGGTCCTCCTCCGGCGTCGGGAACCGGTACGCCCGCATCTCCTCGGGCAGGTCCCGGTGCGGCGGCGCGGCGTGCGCCGTGACGAGCAGGTGCCCGCCCACTGCCACGAACCCGGCTGCGCGGCGGAGGATCGCCGCCCGCGGGATCTCGACCGGCCACGACTGCAGGAACGACGCCGTCACCAGGTCGTACCGCTCGTCGTCCTCGGGTGCCCACGCGGCCAGGTCCGCCGCGACGAACGTCGTCCGTCCGGCCACACCGGCGGCTGCCGCCGCTCGTCCGGCGCGCGCGACCGCCGTGGCCGACAGATCGACACCGGTCGCCGTCCATCCCTGCTCCGCCAGCCAGACCACGTCGCCGCCCTCGCCGCACCCCAGGTCCAGCGCCCGCCCCACCGGCAGGTCCGCGGCCACCGTGGCGAGCACGGCGTTCACCCGACCGGACCAGATCCCGTCGCTGCCGGCGTACCGCGCCTCCCACCAGGCGCGTGCGTCGTGTTCGTCCATCCGCCCAGTGCACCCCGTCGCGCCCGTCCGGCGCAAGCGCCGTTGCCGACCCGGCAACAGGCGTGCCCGGGCAGCCCGGCCCGGCCCACCACCGGACGGGAGGCACGGCGCCAGCCCGCCCCGCGCCTCCCGTCCGTCGTCCGTCCGGTCCGCCGGACGCGACTTGGGCCCGTCAGGCCGCCCGCGCCGCCAGCAGGGTGCCGAGCGCGGCCGCCGCGCGGTCCGCGCCGTCCACCGTCACGAGCCGAGCCGAGCCGACCCGCCCGTCGTCTCGACGACCAGTCCCGGACCCGAGCGTGCGACGTACGCGACCCCGCGCCCGCTGATCCGGTACCCCCAGCCGCCCCACTGCCCGGGGGAGACCTGCTCCCACCCGCAGGTGTCGATCCGCTCGAGCGGCACGCGCATGAGCGGGACGCGCGTCAGCGCGGACACCACACGCAGCCCCCGACGGTCGACCGTCACCTCGACCCGGGCGAGCACGAGCGTCGACGCGCCGGCGACCACCGCGACCACCGCCGTCGTGACCGCCCCGCCGATCTCGCCGCGCAGGCCGAGCAGCACCGCGACGGTGGTGCCCGTCGCGAGCACGAGCACACCGATCACCCCGAAGACCGCGCTGCCGGTGCGGCCCCGCCACGCGACCCGGGCGTCCGGACCGACACGGAGTGGTTCCGCACTCCCACGCTCGATCGGCGAAGCGGTGCGCCGCAGCACGACGAGCGGCACGACTCCGGCGACGCCACCGACCACCAGCCCGGGCAACGTCGACCACCCGGAGAACGTCGGCTCGGGGTCCTGGGCGATCGCGGCCAGCCAGATCCAGGTCACGACGAGGATCCCGGTGAGCAGGTTCCCGACGAGCACGACGAGTCCCGCGGTCCGTCGGTCCCGCGCGCGGAGCGCCCACAGCGACGAGCCGACGGCCGCGGCGGCGACCGCGGCCGCCACCCAGAAGAACGGCCACGGAGAGCCGTACCCATCGGGCTGTCCGTCGCCACCGAAGTGCTGCGCGATCCGTGCGGGCAGCGTCGGCCCGAGCACCGCGGCGGCCACCACGAGCCCGGCGAACAACGCAGCCCCCGGGACCACCACCGCCGTGCGTGCCCCTCGGTCGATCGGTCGTGTCGTCATCGTTCCCCCTTGATCATCGTGAGCAGGTCGTCGAGCGGGACCCCGAGGGTCTCCGCCTGGTTCCGGAGCTCCGCGACGAGCGACCGCAGCTGGTCGAACGAGGCGTGCCCCGAGCGGATCACGGTGGCGCCGCGGCCGCGACGGAGCTCGATGAGCCCGTCCTCCTGCAGGCGCGCGTAGGCGCGGAGCACCGTGTGCACGTTGACGTCGACCGATGCCGCGAGGTCCCGCGCCGGCGGCAGGCGCTCGCCGGTCCGCAGGTCGCCCCGCGCGATCGCGAGCCGCAGCTGTGCGGCGATCTGGTCCGCGAGCGTGGTGCGCGCAGACGGGTCGACGGTGATCAACATGTTTGCATTCTATGCGAACAATGCGCCGGGCGCCCAGTCCCGCCCGGAACGTCCGGCATGCGCGGACTGGCAACCGGCTCCACGTGGACGGACCGCTGTCCGCGTAACGTGCCGACCACGACAGTCCGAGAGCGTCCACACCGTGTCGGCGGCCCGTGGCACAGGCCGACCGGGGCGACGCGTGCGACGCGTGATGCAGGGAGCACGTCGATGTCGGAGTACGAGTCGGACCAGCGCGTCGAGCCGGTCCACATCACCACCTACCGCCACCTCCGCCGCGCGGTGCGCCGCGGTTGGGCACTGCCCGAGCCGCCGACGGCACCGTCGCTGGCCGATCTGTCGCGGGTGCGTGTCCGCGGCCGGACGGAGCGGACGTGAGCACCGTGGCGGCGCACCCGGACCCGGCGCGCCCGGACCCGGCGCGCCCGGACCAGGAGCACTCGGACCCGGCGCGCCCGGACCGGGCGCACACCGACCCGGAGCGCGCGGCTCCGCTGCGTCCGGCCCTTCTCCGCCCGGACCGCACGGCCGTCTCGGAGGGACCGGTCAGCGTCCGCCGGGTCGCCGTGCACGAGGTGCACCGCAGCGGCACCGAGCCTGAGGCCGCACGCGAGCTCCTCGAGCAGGTGTACGGCGCCCGCGAGGTCGTGATCGACCCCGACGGCCCCTTCCACTTCCGCTACCGCTCCACGGGTGACGACCGGGTCAGCCTCCGGACGTCGTCGGTGACCGCCCGACGGAGCGGTGTGCTCGCGCCCGGGCGCCAGTACGTCCTCGCGTGGTCGGTCGAGGGCGGCGTCGTCATCGACCCCGACCGCGAGGACGGCGTGACCCTCCGGCCCGGCGTCCCCGTGATGGTCCCCGCCGGACGGCCCTTCGCGACCACGGCACCCCCGGGGACGATGCACCTCGTCCACTTCGACGCGGACTTCCTCGAGGCCGTGGCCGTCGTCGGCACCGCGCGCGTCCCGGTGCCGCTGGCCTTCCCCGCCTCCGTGCCCTCCACTCACCTGGAACCGCTGCAGACCACCCTGCGCGAGGTGGCTCCCGCCATGCTCGACACCACCGTGGTGGGCGGCGACCGGGCGGTCCTCGACCTCCGGTTGGCCGAGGCGGTGCTCGCGGCGTTCCGTCCCGAACCGGACGGCGGGCAGCCGGACGTCCCGGTCGACGCGATCGACCGCGCGAAGGCGCACATGTACGCCCACTTCGACGTCCCGCTCACCGCCGCCGACATCGCCGGTGCCGCGGACGTCAGCGTACGCACGCTGCAGGAGACCTTCCAACGCCAGGAGGGCACCACCCCGACCGCCTTCCTCCGGGATCTCCGGCTCGGCAAGGCACGCGTCGCCCTCCAGCTCGCCGACGTCCGCGAGACCTCCGTCGCGGCCCTCGCCTTCTCGTGCGGCTTCCGCCACATGGGTCGGTTCTCCGGGTCGTACGCCGGTCGGTACGGCGAGCACCCCGGCGACACGCTGCGCGGGCAGCGGCGCCGCATCGCGGTCGCCGGCGGTCCGGTCCGCATCGTCGGCTGACCGACCCTGCGTGGTCACGCAGGTCGGACGGGAGGCTCGGGGTGCGTCCATCGGCGCACCCCGGTCCGTCCACTGGTCGCGTGGGTACCGTCGAGGGATGCAGACCGGATCAGCCCCCGCGACCGGCACCGCCCGTGTCGCGAACACCGTGCGCGGCACGGGCGCACCGGTCCTCGTCCTGCACGGCACCCCCGGCAGCCTGGAGGGGGCGGAAGCGATGGCGCGGTTCCTGCCGTCCGACCGCTTCCGGGTCGTCGCGGTCGCCCGCCCCGGGTACGCCGGGACCCCGATCGTCCCCGGGCACGCGTCCCTCGACGACGAGGCCGACCGGTACGCCGCGCTCCTGGACGACCTGGGCGTCGACCGCACCGCGGTGCTCGCCTGGTCCGGCGGCGGCCCGTCGGCGTACCACTTCGCCGCCCGGCACCCCGACCGGGTCAGCGCCCTCGTCGTGACGGCGGGCCTCTCCGGACACTGGGTGCCGCCGCACGCGTCGCCGGCGGAGTGGTTCGTCGCGCGGACCCGAATCGGCGGCGCGCTCGCCGCGATCGCAGGGCACGTCGTCCCGCGCGCGGTCGTCGGCACCGTCGTCGCGGGCGTGAGCTCCCTCCGGGGCACGGCGCTGCGGGCACACGTGCGGGACGTCCTGCACGACCCGGTCCGCCGCACCACCGTGCTCGACCTGGCCACGAGCGGCAACGCCGCCGGGGCACACCGAGCCGGGTGGGAGAACGACGTCCGGGTCCTCGGTTCGCTGGAGCGGCTCGACCTCGGCGCCGTGCGCACGCCGACGCTGCTCCTGCACGGCGACGCGGACACCGACGTCGACCCGTCGCACAGCCGTCGAGCGCTCGCCGAGGTACCGGGTGCCGAGCTCGTGACGCTCCCGGGCGGGACGCACTTCGCGCTCTGGGACCACGCCGACTCGGTCGCCGTGCAGCAGCGCGTCGCGGAGCACCTGGCACGCTGACGGCCCGTGCTCCCGGGGGACGGAACGGGGACACGCGGTGGCGGATCGTCCCCCGGGTCCTCAGTGTGGACTGGGCCGGAGGCCCGAGACTGTGACGAACCGCAGGAACCGGCAGGCGCTGCCCAGGCGGACCCAGGTTCGTGACCAATACGTTACACAACCGGATCGCTCGCTCGACCCGGAAGGAACCATGGGACGTCACGCCCTGCCCGCAGCCCCCGACGGCACCGAGCCGGCGCGCCCGCAGCGCGTCGCCACGACCCCCGAGACCCCGGCCGACCTGCCGCCGACGCTGCGTCGTCCGCGCGGTCGCCGCTCGGCCCCGTCGCCGGTCGCCGCGGCCGTCTCGGTCCAGACGCCCGCCGTCTCGGCGCTCGCCGTCTCGGCGCAGGCGCCGGCCGTTTCGGCCCTGGGCCCCGCGGTCGACCAGGCCCGTGTGGCGCGCACCGTCGACGCCCCGCTCCCGGTCGCCGCCCCGGCCGTCCGACGTCTCGCCCGCACCGCGCCCCGCCCAGTGGCCTCGACCGCCGTCGCCGGCGCGGTGGTGCTCTCCCGGTCGGCCGCCCTGCGCGCCGAGCGTGCCGCCGACCCGCGGCACGTCCGCCGCGCGGCGAACGCCAAGCGTGCCGCCCTGCTGCTGGCACCGGCCCTCGCGGTCACCTCGAGCCTGACGCTGACCCTCCCCGCGAACGCCGACCCGATGACCGGCGCCGACCGCTCGGCCACGTCCACGTCCCACAGCGACCAGGCCGCGTTCGGGCACGAGGCGAACCAGTCCTACACGGTCGCCCGCGACGTCGAGGTCCCCGTCGTGCAGACCGACGGCATGACCACCACGACGACGATCGTGTCCTACCCGACGATCGTGACGAAGTACGGGGTCACCACCCAGCAGGCCGAGGACGCGATCTCGAAGGTCCTCTCCGCCGGCGGCAAGCGCGCGACGATCGTCTCGACGGCGCTGCAGTACATGGGCGACCCGTACGTCGAGGGCGGCGCGAGCCACTCCGGCATCGACTGCTCCGGCCTGACGATGGTCGCCTACGCCGCGGTCGGCATCCCGCTCGTGCACTACGTCCCGTCGCAGGACGCCGTGGCGACGACGATCCCCGAGTCCGAGGCCCAGCCCGGTGACCTCGTGGTCTTCGACAACGAGGACCACGTGGGCATCTACCTCGGCGACGGCGTCGTGCTGCAGGCCCCGCACCCGGGCGACCCGGTCGACATCGTGCCGGTGTACCCGAACGCCCACCACTTCGCCCGGCTGCTGCCCGCGGGGGAGTGAGCGCAGGGGAGTGACCCGTTCCCGACGGGTTGCGCTCCTCCCGTAAGCTGGAGTGATGGCCGCCGAGACCCGCACCCCGTTCGAAGAGCAGCGCTCCGCTCGTCCGCAGGTGCGCCCGCGCACCGAGGGCTGGACCCAGGCGCAGGACTCCGAGGGCCGTCCCCTCCTGCAGTTCGCGTCGCCGAAGCGGGGCAAGCCGCCTGTGCACCTCGCCGATCTGACGGTGGAGGAGCGCGTCGAGCGGGTGAAGGAGCTCGGCCTGCCGGGCTTCCGCGCGAAGCAGCTCTCGACGCACTACTTCACGCACTACTCGTCCGACCCGGCGACGATGACCGACCTGCCGGCAGCGCAGCGCGACGAACTCGTCGCGGGGATGCTGCCGCCCCTCCTCACCGAGACCCGGCGTCTCGCGACGGACAAGGGCGACACGATCAAGTTCCTCTGGAAGCTGCACGACGGCGCCCTGGTCGAGTCGGTGCTCATGCGGTACCCGGGCCGCATCACGCTCTGCGTCTCGTCCCAGGCCGGCTGCGGGATGAACTGCCCGTTCTGCGCGACCGGGCAGGCGGGGCTCACCCGCAACATGTCGACGGCCGAGATCATCGAGCAGATCGTCCGGGCGAACGCGGCCATCGCCGCGGGGGAGCTCGGGGGCGACCCGCGCAAGGGCGGCCAGGACCGCGTCGACGCCGAGCGCGTGACGAACATCGTGTTCATGGGCATGGGGGAGCCGCTCGCGAACTACAAGCGCGTGATGGACGCCGTGCGGACCATGGTCGCGCCGCAGCCGAACGGCCTCGGGATGAGCGCCCGTGGCATCACGGTCTCGACCGTCGGCCTCGTGCCCGCGATCAAGAAGCTCGCGGACGAGAACATCCCCGTGACCTTCGCGCTGTCGCTGCACGCCCCCGACGACGAACTCCGCGACGAGCTCATCCCGGTCAACTCCCGGTGGAAGGCCGACGAGGCGATCGACGCGGCGTACGAGTACTACGCCAAGACGGGCCGACGGGTCTCGATCGAGTACGCCCTCATCAAGGACATGAACGACCACGCCTGGCGTGCCGACCTGCTCGCCGAGAAGCTCAACGCCCGCGGCAAGGGCTGGGTGCACGTCAACCCGATCCCGCTCAACCCGACGCCCGGTTCGGTCTGGACCTCGTCCGAGCCGCACGTGCAGGACGAGTTCGTCCGCCGACTCAACGCAGCCGGCATCCCGACGACCCTCCGCGACACCCGCGGCAAGGAGATCGACGGCGCCTGCGGCCAGTTGGCTGCGGCCGAGTAGACGGCTGGTCGGGTCACGGCCTGGAGGCACGGTGCGGTTCCGCACCGTGCCTCTCGTCGTTCCCGGTGCCGGTCCGTCCCGAGCCGCATCGGGGCGACACGCCCGGGATGCGACCGCTGTTGGCGCTGCTGTTCACCTCTGCGTAAAGTAATCACTCGTTGCCGCTGAGGCGGAGAACGGAACGGCCGGTTGGCTTGCTTCCGAGTCTCGTCCGGGCAGCGAACTTCCAGCCCCTCTGTTGAGGTCCGGTGTTTGTCGGGCTGATTGGTGGGTGCGTCTGGTCCTTGAGAACTCAACAGCGTGCACATTGTCAATGCCAATTATTTTGACCCCGTGCGATCGTGGCTCTTT
>NZ_QQAO01000018.1:0-5689 GCF_003349855.1 Curtobacterium sp. AG1037
ACCGGGCCGGGGATCTTCGACGAGGACGAGGAGACGGTGTGGACGGTGCCGTCGGCCTGCGCGGCGGACACACCGAACGCGGCGCCACCGAGCACGAGGGCGCCCGTGGTGGCGAGGGTGATCGAGGTCTTCAGGCTCTTACGCATGAGTTCGTTCCTTTCGTGGTCGCGCTCGGCGCGATATCTCTGTATGCGCGCCGAACACACCCCGCACAGGGGTGGAGAACCAGCTGACTGCGGCTGGTGAGCGCTCCGGGATGTGTCCCGGGTTTCACAAGCTATTCGGGGTGGCAGGGCAGAGAGATTGGACGTTGCCCCCTTCCCCTCGTTCGGGGTTCACCCTGCGTCAGACCTTCAAAGCCAACACCGTCAAAGCCGGTCGACTTGTCGGCACCGCGACGATCACCGCCGGGCCGAGCAGACACCAATCGAGCAACACTCCCGCGGCACAAGGAGCTGAGGTCAGCTGGAAATCATTGCACCGGTGGCCGAAGCCCACTAAGCACCAGGGTGAGAACCCGGCGCCATGCGTCAGCAGGTGCCGGCGGGTTCATGACGGATACGAGTGCGGCACACACCGCTCGAAAGTCGGCGAACGAGAAGTCGTCACGGACAAGTTCCTCGGCATGGTCGGCGGCGATGAGGTCGCCAATAGGCCCCTCCGACTCCTCGATCGCGAGGCGGACCTCATTGCCGAGTTCTGTTGGGTTGCCCCGTAATGCAGCACGCAGCGCGCCGTCCTCTGCGGCGCTGGCCATGTACGTCTCGAGCAGCGTTCGCACGCGAGAGCACCCGTCGGCCTGCTCGCCAGCGGATCGAACGGCATCGTCCGCGAGTCGACGGATGCGGAGCGCGGCGATCGCGTCGACGAGGGCCGCCTTGTCAGGAAAGTGCCGGTAGAGCGTCCCGATGCCAACGCCAGCATCCGCCGCGATCTGCTCCATCGACACTCCAGTGCCCGAAGCGCGAAGAAGCACCGCGGCATGCTCCGTGATCCGCTGGCGATTGCGCTGCGCATCGGCTCGCATCGTGCCTCTTCCTTCTGCGACGTCTGAGGCGTACCGTATCAAACGGAAGCATGCTTCCGTTTACGAGATGGAGACCACTTGGACACCCCAGCCGAACTCATCGTCGAAGCGCAGACCGACACCACCCGCGCGGCAGTCGCGGTACGCAACGGCATCATCGTGGCAGTCGCCACGGATCCCGCTGGCGTCGATGCCCTCCGCGACACCTGGCGCGACGAATCCACATCCATCTTTGAGCAACACGGGGTCCTCGCTCCGCTCTTCATCGACACGCACAACCACCTCGCGTTGGCGGCCCGGAACGTGCTCGGAGTGCCGATGCACGACGTCCGCACCATCGGCGAGATCCTCGATCGAATCCGGGAAAGCGCCGCGCACATCCCGGCAGGCTCCTGGGTCATCACCGCGGCGGATTGGCACGAGATGCAGCTACAGGAACGCCGCTTCCCCACTGCGGTCGAGCTCGACGAGGCAGCACCAGATCACCTCGTCATGGTGCAGCGCGGCGGCCACAACGCCGTCCTGAACAGTGCAGCGCTTGCTGCTGCCGGCGTCACCGCGACCTCCGGCGACGTCGCGGACGGGTATGTCGCTCGGGCTGACGACGGGACCCCCACTGGGCTGCTCCAAGACGGTGCGCTGACCGCGATGCAGTCAATGCTCCCCGAGGTATCCCAGGAGGACCTCATCAAGGGGATCGACGTGACGAGTCGCACCTATCGGGAAGCCGGCGTCGGTGTGGTTCGGGACCCAGCCGTGTCTGTGGAGGAGTGGGGCGCGTTGCAGCGGGCCCGGTCGGAGAATCGGTTGCATGTCCGAGCGTTCTCGATGATCTTCTCCCCCGCGCCACTGATAGCGGCCGCTGGTTCCATGAACGACTACCTCGACGGACTCGAGGCGAAGGGCATCCACCCGGATGACGGTGACGACCGCCTCCGCCTCTGGGGCATCAAGCTCGTCGTCGACGGCGGCGTCGAGGCAGCCGCGCTCCGCGAGCCCTATGCCGGCCGACCGGACTTCACCGGCACCCTGCTGATGACGCCCGACGGCCTGACGGATGCACTGCGCGCCTGCGTCACCCGCGGCTGGCCCGTCGGCACCCACGCCTGCGGCGACGCCGGAGTCGACGCGTTCCTCGACGCCGTCCAGCGAAACGTCGACAACGGCATCCAGCACGGACACGGCCAGGTCGTCATGGAGCACGGTGCGCTCATGGACGCCGACCAGATCGCACGAGCAATCAAGCTCGACGTGCACATCACCGCCCAGGAAGCACTCCGAGATGGGCTGATCGGACCGTTCGCCGAAGCATGGGGGCAGGAGCGGGTAGCAGCGATGTTCCCATGGCGGGAGCTCCTGAACGCAGGCGCATCCGTCAGCGCCGGCACCGACCACCCCATCAGCCCTCTCGACCCGATCGCCGGCATACTCGGCATGACGACCCGACGTACGACGCTCGGGATCCTCGGCGCAGAGCACGCATGCACCAGAGACGAGGCGCTCGAGCTCTACACACGCGCCGGCGCGGAGCTCCTCGGACACGACCTGACGGGAACGATCACCGTCGGAGCACCAGCAGACTTCGCCGTCTACCCGGTCGACCTGCACCACGCCCCCGACGAAGCACTCGCCGGTGCCCGCCCGACTCTGAGTGTCCTCGCCGGCGAAGTGCTGAACCACCAGGAGGAGTCTCGCTAGCTGTGATGTCCAGGCAGGTTGTTGAGTCTGCTGATGGGTGGTGCTCCGATGGCGGAGTGGGTCCTGTGGTGATTGTAGAAGTGGATCCAGCCCGGGAGCGCTTGTCGGCGTTCGGTCTCTGAGCCGTAGAACCGTGCGTATGCCCAGCCCTCGCCCAGGGTGCGGTGGAACCGCTCGATCTTCCCGTTCGTCTGTGGCCGGTAGGGGCGAGTCTTCTTCGGCGTGATCCCAAGTGCCGAGCATGCGTCGGCCCAGGCGTGGGACTTGTAGGCGGAGCCGTTGTCGGAGAGCACCCGCTGGACGCTGACGCCGCGATCGGCGAACCACGCAACAGCCCGTTGCAGGACACCGATCGCGGTGACGGCTCTCTCGTCGGCGTGGATCTCGGCGTAGGCGACGCGGGAGTGGTCATCGATGACGGTGTGCACGAACGCTCGGCCCATCAGCGGGTCTCTGGTCGCCGATCGCGGCTTGTCTGGTGTCGCTGCACGGTTCCGGTCGCCCTGCTGCTTCCCTACGAACCGCCAGCCGCCGCCGTCAGGGATGTTGCCGAACTTCGTCACGTCCACGTGGATCATCGCGCCGGGAGTCGCGTGTTCGTAACGGCGGATCGGTTCCCCGGTGATCCGGTCGATGTGGGAGAGCCGGTTGATGCGGCACCGCACCAGGACGGCGTGCACGGTTGACGCCGGCAGCCCCAGCTCACCGCCGATCTGCACTGGCCCGAGGCGACGCCGCCACCTCGCTCTCACGATCCGTTTCACCAGTGCCGGCGGCGTCTTCGCCGGCATCCGGTGCGGGCGGCTGGATCGATCTGCCATCCCCGCAGCACCCTCGGTCCGATACCGAGCAGCCCACCTCCGGGCGGTGACAGGTGACACCATGAACATCCTCGCCACCGTGGTCGCGGGCCATCTGCCCTCGACGATCAGCTTGGCGAGACGAAGACGGGCGCGTGGGGTCAGCGCAGCGTTAGCGTGGGACACGAAGGCCTCCTGGTCGGTGAAGCGGTTCCTAGACAGCTCCACTCCACCACCGGGAGGCCTTCTTCGATCAGCGCGTCACCGACCGCCCGACGACACAACGTCCCTGGACATCACAACTAGCCGATCGCATGTTGGGACCAGCTCAGCGGACCTCAGGCGCAAGCGTTACGAAGCGCCGCAAGGGCATGATCCGTTCGGCCGCTGCATCTGGTGCGCCGCTGGTGCGGCTGACTGGCCCAGCGTTACGGTGCAGGGATGTCCCTCGCGCTCTACGTCCGGATCCTGCGCCGCGCGGTGGACGGACGCGCCACGTTCCGTCGTGGCGAAGCGAGCCAGCGGGCAACGGCTCTCTCTCATGCATGGGACGAGCACTGGGCTGAGGAACCGCTAGGGCACCTTCTGCGCGATGCCCACCAAGACCGGTGGGTCCGATTCTGGAGCCTCCCGAACGCGAAACGGTACGCCGACACCGACGCCGAGCACGCCGAGGTTCTTCGTCGGCACATGACGGTCCTCAGAACCCTTGCCGAGGACACACCGGTGTGGGTGATTGCCCAGGACTGGGACGGGCGCGTCATTCAGAGTGGATGGAGTCGCGACGCAATTCCCGGACGGTGGCCGTGGCGGCGGAGCCGCGACTTCGCGGTCACGGACGAGCTAGGGGTGGTCGGCTCCTTCTACTGGGGCCGATCGTCCGCCGTCCAGGACCTCGTTGGCCTGCTCGCAGACGTCGCGAATGATCGTGCGGACGTCGTCATCGGAGGTCCTGACCTGTCATGGGTCTACGCCCCCTACGACGGCGGAGCTGATGTGATCCTCCCGACGCGGGCCGAACGCAACGCCCTGGCCCGCCGGCACCGCCGCTGGAGATCAACACGCCGCAACGGCCTCTAACCACCGCCGGCAGAATCGAGGACTCGTTCCTACATCGGCCCTTCGCGGAAAGCGAGGAGATGCCCGTCGTCGGGACCGAGGTCAACGACAAACACCCACGTCCGGTGGTCCGATAAGCCACGTTCGAGCTTGCGCCGTCGCGCTCGGGTCGGCACGCGTGCCAGGAGCCCCTCCGGGAGATCGGGTCCCGACCCGCTCTCGGCAGGGAGACCACCGCCACTGCACCACTCGACTCGCCAGTCTGCCCCTGCCCTCAACCTGCGCTCGACCTCGTCCCGAGTCAGCGCACCACCCGGCCACAAGCTCATGCCCGGATTCTCACACGTTCAGCCATCCGAAAGCCGATCCCTCACCGGGTGTTGGTCTCAGTTCTGAGTGGCTGCTCGGTAGGGCTCGTACTGGATCGTCCGCCCCCACCTAGTCCAACCGGGCAACACCACCAGGGAGGTCAGGCACCCCTCGTACCCGGTCTCGGTCTCGCTGGTGCCGTCGGAGAACGTTGCCGTCACCCTCGACCGCCCCAAGGCGAATGTTTCGATCACACGCCCCGCGACAGCAGCTTCGACGAGGCGCTTGGCGTGGGCAATGTCATCGTCTTCGTACCCGAGTTCCCATCGACCGCCGATCTGCCCGAGATCGACGACGATCCACTGCTCACAGATGATTTCGAACGTCAGGGCCGCCACGTTATGGGGCTGCACGTAGACGGTCCGGATCGACGGCGCTTCGTCGTTGCTTCCTTGCCCGTCCGGATCAGATGCCCAGTAGTTCTCCGGGGTGATCTCCGCCGTGTCACCCACGAGAGCTCGCAGATACGGAAGCAACTCCTGCATCGCCGCTGTCTGCTCCAGGAAGTCTGGACTGGATTCGTCCGCCACGCTCATGGGTCACCTTCTCACGCGTGCGCTTTCGAGTTCCACGAAACGTCCTCACCACTCCCGGCGAAGACCGGAGGCTGGAGCCGTACCGGTAGCCGATCCCTTATCGGATAGTCGCTCGCTGCTTCATGAACGGGGGTTACCGCCGGCCTGTTGGGCTTCCCAAGCAGTTCGAATGGGATCGGTGTCGTACACGATGTGCAGGT
>NZ_QQAO01000019.1:0-5581 GCF_003349855.1 Curtobacterium sp. AG1037
CGGGCTGATTGGTGGGTGCGTCTGGTCCTTGAGAACTCAACAGCGTGCACATTGTCAATGCCAATTATTTTGACCCCGTGCGATCGTGGCTCTTTTGGGGGTCACGGTTGTCGGAGACAATTCCTTTTGGATTGAATTGATTGTCAGTAGACAGTCTTTACGGTCAGTTTCAACTCGCTGACACTTTCGGGTGTTGGTTGTATTTTTTTACGGAGAGTTTGATCCTGGCTCAGGACGAACGCTGGCGGCGTGCTTAACACATGCAAGTCGAACGATGATGCCCAGCTTGCTGGGTGGATTAGTGGCGAACGGGTGAGTAACACGTGAGTAACCTGCCCCTGACTCTGGGATAAGCGTTGGAAACGACGTCTAATACTGGATATGACTGCCGGCCGCATGGTCTGGTGGTGGAAAGATTTTTTGGTTGGGGATGGACTCGCGGCCTATCAGCTTGTTGGTGAGGTAATGGCTCACCAAGGCGACGACGGGTAGCCGGCCTGAGAGGGTGACCGGCCACACTGGGACTGAGACACGGCCCAGACTCCTACGGGAGGCAGCAGTGGGGAATATTGCACAATGGGCGAAAGCCTGATGCAGCAACGCCGCGTGAGGGATGACGGCCTTCGGGTTGTAAACCTCTTTTAGTAGGGAAGAAGCGTAAGTGACGGTACCTGCAGAAAAAGCACCGGCTAACTACGTGCCAGCAGCCGCGGTAATACGTAGGGTGCAAGCGTTGTCCGGAATTATTGGGCGTAAAGAGCTCGTAGGCGGTTTGTCGCGTCTGCTGTGAAATCCCGAGGCTCAACCTCGGGCTTGCAGTGGGTACGGGCAGACTAGAGTGCGGTAGGGGAGATTGGAATTCCTGGTGTAGCGGTGGAATGCGCAGATATCAGGAGGAACACCGATGGCGAAGGCAGATCTCTGGGCCGTAACTGACGCTGAGGAGCGAAAGCGTGGGGAGCGAACAGGATTAGATACCCTGGTAGTCCACGCCGTAAACGTTGGGCGCTAGATGTAGGGACCTTTCCACGGTTTCTGTGTCGTAGCTAACGCATTAAGCGCCCCGCCTGGGGAGTACGGCCGCAAGGCTAAAACTCAAAGGAATTGACGGGGGCCCGCACAAGCGGCGGAGCATGCGGATTAATTCGATGCAACGCGAAGAACCTTACCAAGGCTTGACATACACCGGAAACGGCCAGAGATGGTTGCCCCCTTGTGGTCGGTGTACAGGTGGTGCATGGTTGTCGTCAGCTCGTGTCGTGAGATGTTGGGTTAAGTCCCGCAACGAGCGCAACCCTCGTTCTATGTTGCCAGCGCGTTATGGCGGGGACTCATAGGAGACTGCCGGGGTCAACTCGGAGGAAGGTGGGGATGACGTCAAATCATCATGCCCCTTATGTCTTGGGCTTCACGCATGCTACAATGGCCGGTACAAAGGGCTGCGATACCGTAAGGTGGAGCGAATCCCAAAAAGCCGGTCTCAGTTCGGATTGAGGTCTGCAACTCGACCTCATGAAGTCGGAGTCGCTAGTAATCGCAGATCAGCAACGCTGCGGTGAATACGTTCCCGGGCCTTGTACACACCGCCCGTCAAGTCATGAAAGTCGGTAACACCCGAAGCCGGTGGCCTAACCCTTGTGGAAGGAGCCGTCGAAGGTGGGATCGGTGATTAGGACTAAGTCGTAACAAGGTAGCCGTACCGGAAGGTGCGGCTGGATCACCTCCTTTCTAAGGAGCATCTGGCTCGTCCCCGTGTCTGCAGTAGGCAGGTGTGGGGTGGGTCCAGGCGCCTGGTTCGGACCGAACGTGTCCGACGGGTAGCTCATGGGTGGAACATTGACAGTGCAGTCGGGAGCGCAGCTTCCGGCCCTAGTACGCCAGCTTGCTGGTTGGGACGGGTCGGTGGTGAGTGGGTCGGCTGGTGCACGTTGTTGGGTCCTGAGGGACCAGGCTTCCCGGTCGCTGCCCCAGTGTGGGTGGTGGTTTCGGGGGTTGAGCCGGCGGAGTGATCCGTCAGGGTTCTTCGGTGGGCCACATGAAGCTGATGCGTTGGTGTCGGTGGGGTGTGGTGCCGATCGTATGTTGAGAACTACACAGTGGACGCGAGCATCTTTGAAATCGCTTGCAATGGTTGGTCGGCCTTCGGGTGGGCTTGTCGTTGTGAGTGGATTGCAATTTTTAATCTTTGTGGTCAAGTTTCTAAGAGCAAACGGTGGATGCCTTGGCATCTGGAGCCGAAGAAGGACGTAGAAATCTGCGATAAGCCTCGGGGAGCTGATAATCGAGCTGTGAGCCGAGGATTTCCGAATGGGGAAACCCCGCCAGGCGCTTTTGTGACCTGGTGACTCCCGCCTGAATATATAGGGCGGGTAGAGGGAACGTGGGGAAGTGAAACATCTCAGTACCCACAGGAAGAGAAAACAACATGTGATTCCGTGAGTAGTGGCGAGCGAAAGCGGATGAGGCTAAACCGATCATGTGTGATAGCCGGCGGGCGTTGCATGGTCGGGGTTGTGGGACACGTCGCTCAGTTCTGCCGGACTGGGGCGGTTACAGCGCATCATAGTCGAACCGGTTCGAAAGCCGGGCCGTAGTGGGTGCCAGCCCCGTAGACGAAATGGTGTTATGGCCGGATGTGTATCCCAAGTAGCACGGGGCCCGAGAAATCCCGTGTGAATCTGTCAGGACCACCTGATAAGCCTAAATACTCCCAGATGACCGATAGCGGACAAGTACCGTGAGGGAAAGGTGAAAAGTACCCCGGGAGGGGAGTGAAATAGTACCTGAAACCGTTTGCTTACAAACCGTCGGAGCCTCCTTGTAGGGGTGACGGCGTGCCTTTTGAAGAATGAGCCTGCGAGTTAGTGATATGTGGCGAGGTTAACCCGTGTGGGGCAGCCGTAGCGAAAGCGAGTCTGAATAGGGCGATACAGTCGCATGTCCTAGACCCGAAGCGAAGTGATCTATCCATGGCCAGGTTGAAGCGACGGTAAGACGTCGTGGAGGACCGAACCCACTTCAGTTGAAAATGGAGGGGATGAGCTGTGGATAGGGGTGAAAGGCCAATCAAACTTCGTGATAGCTGGTTCTCTCCGAAATGCATTTAGGTGCAGCGTTGCGTGTTTCTCGCCGGAGGTAGAGCTACTGGATGGCCGATGGGCCTCAACAGGTTACTGACGTCAGCCAAACTCCGAATGCCGGTGAGTGAGAGCGCAGCAGTGAGACGGTGGGGGATAAGCTTCATCGTCGAGAGGGAAACAACCCAGACTACCAACTAAGGCCCCTAAGCGTGTGCTAAGTGGGAAAGGATGTGGAGTTGCACAGACAACCAGGAGGTTGGCTTAGAAGCAGCCACCCTTGAAAGAGTGCGTAATAGCTCACTGGTCAAGTGATTCCGCGCCGACAATGTAACGGGGCTCAAGCACACCGCCGAAGTTGTAGATTTCGCACACCGATTAGCCTTCGTGGTTCAGTCGTGCGGAGTGGTAGGAGAGCGTCGTGTGGCGAGTGAAGCGGCGGAGTAATCCAGCCGTGGACGCCACACGAGTGAGAATGCAGGCATGAGTAGCGAAAGACGGGTGAGAAACCCGTCCTCCGAAAGACCAAGGGTTCCAGGGCCAGGTTAATCCGCCCTGGGTAAGTCGGGACCTAAGGCGAGGCCGACAGGCGTAGTCGATGGACAACGGGTTGATATTCCCGTACCGGCGAACAACCGCCCAAGCTAATCCAGTGGTGCTAAGAGTCCTAACCCGGGCTTACTGGATCCCTTCGGGGTGATGGTGTCCGGTCTAACGCTCGACCCCATGCTGGTGCGGCTAGCGTATGAACAGGTGTGACGCAGGAAGGTAGCTGAGCCAGGCGATGGTATCCGTAAGGTGAACCTGGTGTAAGGATGTAGGGCTGACGATAGGCAAATCCGTCGTCTGTGTGCCTGAGATCCGACGCGTACCCGTTTTGGGGAAATCAGTGATCCTATGCTGCCGAGAAAAGCATCGACGCGAGGTTGCAGCCGCCCGTACCCGAAACCGACTCAGGTGGTCAGGTAGAGAATACCAAGGAGATCGAGAGAATCGTGGTTAAGGAACTCGGCAAAATGCCCCCGTAACTTCGGGAGAAGGGGGGCCGGACACGTGATACGAACTTGCTTTGTTGAGCGTTGAAGGCCGCAGAGACCAGTGGGAAGCGACTGTTTACTAAAAACACAGGTCCGTGCGAAGTCGCAAGACGATGTATACGGACTGACGCCTGCCCGGTGCTGGAAGGTTAAGAGGAAGGGTTAGCCTTTGGGCGAAGCTCTGAATTTAAGCCCCAGTAAACGGCGGTGGTAACTATAACCATCCTAAGGTAGCGAAATTCCTTGTCGGGTAAGTTCCGACCTGCACGAATGGCGTAACGACTTCCCAGCTGTCTCAACCGCGAACTCGGCGAAATTGCACTACGAGTAAAGATGCTCGTTACGCGCAGCAGGACGGAAAGACCCCGTGACCTTTACTACAGTTTGGTATTGGTGTTCGGAGTGGCTTGTGTAGGATAGGTGGGAGACTGTGAAGCGGGCACGCTAGTGTTCGTGGAGTCATTGTTGAAATACCACTCTGGTCACTTTGGATGTCTAACGTAGGACCCTGATCGGGTTCATGGACAGTGCCTGATGGGTAGTTTAACTGGGGCGGTTGCCTCCCAAAGAGTAACGGAGGCGCCCAAAGGTTCCCTCAACCTGGTTGGCAATCAGGTGGCGAGTGTAAGTGCACAAGGGAGCTTGACTGTGAGACTGACAGGTCGAGCAGGGACGAAAGTCGGGACTAGTGATCCGGCAGTGGCTTGTGGAAGCGCTGTCGCTCAACGGATAAAAGGTACCTCGGGGATAACAGGCTGATCTTGCCCAAGAGTCCATATCGACGGCATGGTTTGGCACCTCGATGTCGGCTCGTCGCATCCTGGGGCTGGAGTAGGTCCCAAGGGTTGGGCTGTTCGCCCATTAAAGCGGTACGCGAGCTGGGTTTAGAACGTCGTGAGACAGTTCGGTCCCTATCCGCTGCGCGCGTTGGAAATTTGAGAAGATCTATCCCTAGTACGAGAGGACCGGGATGGACGAACCTCTGGTGTGTCAGTTGTTCTGCCAAGGGCACCGCTGATTAGCTACGTTCGGACCGGATAACCGCTGAAAGCATCTAAGCGGGAAGCCGTCTTCGAGATGAGATTTCCATGCACCTTGAGTGTGAGAGGCTCCCAGCAGACTACTGGGTTGATAGGCCGGATGTGGAAGCGGGGACTAACGACCCGTGGAGCTGACCGGTACTAATAAGCCGAAGACTTGACAACACACTTTTTACCCACACCATTCGTGGTGTGGGGCTCGCGTCCACTTTGTGGTTCCCGACAGACGATCGGGAACATGAAACTGAACACCGCGCATGCGCGGGACAGCTTTCTTGATCCGATGGGTCAAGTCGAAGGTGTTCCGGTGGTCATAGCGAGAGGGAAACGCCCGGTCACATTCCGAACCCGGAAGCTAAGCCTCTCAGCGCCGATGGTACTGCAAGGGGGACCTTGTGGGAGAGTAGGACGCCGCCGGACTCAACGT
>NZ_QQAO01000020.1:0-3399 GCF_003349855.1 Curtobacterium sp. AG1037
CCAGACCCTCGACTGGGACAGCCCAGCCGAGGCCCTGACCCGACTACTCTCAGAACCCCAACAAGGCGGTGTTGCAACCACCCCCTGAAACCGCCACGGGCGACCCGACGGTTCCTGCTCCACCGACGCGGGGTCGCCGCCACCCGGGTTCGCCACGACCTCCCAGAGGTGGCCGTCCGGGTCCTGGAAGAAGCCGGACCACATCCCCCACGGGCGCGTGTACGGCGGCGCGAGCATCGTCGCTCCGGCGGCACGGGCCCGGTCGAGGAACGCCTGCGCCTCGGCCTGCGAGTCGGTGAAGTGCCCGATCGTCGTGCTCGGTCCGGCGGCTAGGTCGACGCCGGAGTCCTTCCGCATGTCCTCGCGGCCGTAGACGCTCACGATCAGCCCGTCGTCGAGCGTGAACATCGCCGTCGTGCCGCCCGCGGTGGTGTCGGTGGCCGGGTACTCCGTCCCGATGACGCCGCTGCCCTCGATCCCGAGGAGGGCGCGGTAGAACGCGGCGGAGCGGGCGACGTCGGCGACGGCGAGGGCGATCGCGTGTAGGGGCGGCACGGTAGTCCGGCCGCGGTCGGCGCGCACCGGGTCTGGCGCGTACGTCAGGCGCGTTGCGCCGGTGTTCGTCGGTCGCTAGTCGCCGAGGCCCAGGATGAGCCGGCGGAGCAGCGCGGCGAGCTGCGCCTGCTCGTCGTCGGACACCCCGGTCAGGATGTCCCGCTCGGCCCGCAGCAGGTCCGCGATCGCGGCGTCGACCGCGGCGCGTCCGCGGCTCGTCAGCGAAACGAGGATGCCCCGGCCGTCCTTCGGGTCGGTGCGGCGGCTCACGAGCCCGCGCGCGGCGAGCCGGTCCACGCGGTTCGTCATCGTGCCGCTCGACACCAGGGTCTGCTGCAGCAGCGACTTCGGACTGAGTTCGTACGGTTCCCCCGCACGGCGCAGCGCCGACAGGACGTCGAACTCCCACGGCTCGACGTCGCTCGCGTCGAATGCAGCCCGGCGTGCACGGTCGAGGTGCCGGGCGAGCCGGTCCACGCGGGACAGCACCTCGAGCGGGCCGAAGTCCAGGTCGGGGCGTTCGCCACCCCACGCCGCGACGATCCGGTCGACCTCGTCCTGCTGCGGCATCCCTCCATCTTGGCCGAACCGACGGCGCGCAGCCAGCGTCCGCGTCGTGGGAGGATGGTCGGTGCACCCGGACGGGTGTGTTCCGCCTTGGTGTAACGGCAGCACGACGGCCTTTGGTGCCGTTAGGTCCGGGTTCGAATCCTGGAGGCGGAGCGCGGGGGTGTTCGGAGGTTTCGGCGATCTTAGTCGGAGTATTCGAGCGTGACAGCAGGCCGAGGTGGAAAACAGCGCTCAGCTCCGCTCCCACGGTCGCTCGTCCTGTCCCGACGACCGCTGGGGAGCGTACCGCGACGCGTGCCTTGGTCTGCGTTCGCTTCGAGGAACGACGAATACCCCCTGCCGGACGTGGCGAGGGGGAGTTCAGGGTCTATGAAGTTTGGAGGCGCGGGCTCGTCAGTCCAGTAGTTGGAACTCTGGTAGCTGCGCGATTGCGTTGAAGCCGTTTCGAGTGTCGTGCTCGTCGAGGGTGAGGGTGCTCAGGCCGCCCTCGAACAGGGCAGGGCTGGTGTTGTTCATGCGGTTGATGGGCGCGAGGCTCAGTCGCTCCTTCAGCCACTCGATGATGCGAGCGAGGTTTGCGCTTGCAGCTGCGAATGCGGCAGCGAGCTCGACAAACCAGGGTCCGCGGACGCGACGCCTCATAGCCACTCCGAGGGCTTCGCGATCGGCGTCTTTGAGGCGCGAGTTGCCGTTCTCGACATTGTTGCGCTGGCCGAACCAGGCACGCTGCTCGACGGAACCGTACTCGAACTCCTGGTGGTACTTCAGGTGACGCTGATTCAACACACCCGGGCGATTGCTGAGGTTGCCCGGGACCTTGACGGTCTTCCCGGGCACTTTGAGTTCCACGACTTCGCCGGATTCGGGATCGAACTCGACCTCATCGCTCTTGAACGTGGGATAGGTGTACTGCCGGGCGCCCGTCTGGTCGAAGTTGCTGCGCGGCTTCAAATGGTACTTGCTGCGCGAGCTCCGACGCTTCGTCGCGAGTGCCTCGGCCTCAGCGCGAGCGGCGCTTTGCGCTTCTTCCGGTAACTCTTCAATGGCGGCAAGTCGTGCCTGGTGAGTTTGTTCGAGGAAGATGAGGGTTGAGGGCATGCAAGGAGCACCGACCATGCACGACGCCTCAGAACCCGACGCGCTCGACCTGCCCGGGCACACCGGCGTGCCCGCTGACAGCGCCAGCACCTTGTTCTCCGCCTCTGAGGACCCGGTGAAGCAGGCCGCCATCGACCGGTCGATCGCCGCGCACCACACCCTCGCAGCGCTCCCGGACGTTCGCTTCGCCACCGACAACACGATCGTCACCGTCCTGCACCCAGGGTTCGAACTCCTCGACGTCGTCGGGCCGTTCCACTTCCTCGCAGGCACCGGCGCGACCGTGCACCTCGCCACCACCGGCGACACCCTCGCCCCGGTGCCCAGTGGCAGCGGTGCGTCCCTCATCCCCACCCTCACCCTCGCCGAGGTCCCGACACCGGTCACAGTCCTCCTCGTCCCCGGCGGCGACACCGGTGTCCTCCTCCGCGACACCTAAGCCCTCGCTGATCTTCGACGGCTCAGCGATGATGCCGAGTACGTCACCAGCGTCTGCTCCGGATCGATCGCCCTCGCAGCAGCGGGACTCCTCGACGGGCGCCGTGCGACCTCGCACTGGTCCGTCCGGCATCTCCTCCCCGGGTATGGCGCCACCGAGGTCAACGAGCGCGTCGTCAAAGACGGCAACCGCCTCACCGCCGCTGGCGTCACCGCCGGCATGGACCTCGCAATCCGGCTTGTGTCCTACCTCTGTGGCGACACACTCGCGCGCTTCGCCGTCCTCGGAGCCGAATACGCACCCGAACCGCCGTTCACCACCGGCATGCCCGAGCAAGCAGGCACCGCGCTCACTGAACTCTCCCGCGACTTCCTCGCGCCACTCGAGGAAGAACTGCGCGCACAACCAGCGCGGTAACCAAGAGACCACCCAGTCACCGCCGCGGACGGTGTGACTATGCACTCACGCGATCAGCCAGAACCTGAGGAGAGCGCCCTCGACTGGGTATGCGAAGCGTTCGACGCACGCTCGGCGACACCAGTGCCGTCTGACGATGAAACCGCTGCCGACTCCGCCAGCAGCAACCCATCACAGCAGCGCTACTCCTAGATGCCAGCGCTTGATCGTCAACCGGACGGCACTTCTGTCGCCAACTGCTCGCCATGCCCCACCCACGTCTGAAACGGCACGACCGATCGATAGGGGCAGCGATGCTGAATCTGCAGTTCCTTGCGCCG
>NZ_QQAO01000021.1:0-1563 GCF_003349855.1 Curtobacterium sp. AG1037
CGGTCACATTCCGAACCCGGAAGCTAAGCCTCTCAGCGCCGATGGTACTGCAAGGGGGACCTTGTGGGAGAGTAGGACGCCGCCGGACTCAACGTTGGTAACACCAGGAAACCCCTGACCATGACTGGTCAGGGGTTTCCTGCGTTAACGGGGAAGTTGTCGCCCGGCAGCCAGGACGTCATCATCGATGCATGACGCACTTGGGGGACCTGTTCATCGACGAGCCCACCGCCTGGGGGAGTCGTGGCGATCCGTGGCTGTGGCGGGAGCTCGGCGATCGTTTCGCCGGCGTCGCGTTGCCCGCGCGTCGGGGGGCTCTGGCCGCTGCGATCCGACGTGCTGCCGCTGACGCGATCGGGGCGCCGCTGACGTCGCCGGACCCGGCGTCGGTTTTCGTCGAGCGGTTCGCCCACGGCGGGATGTCGTCCGGGATGGTGTCGCTGGCGTGGTGGCGGGAGACGGGGCTGCCGGTCTTGCTCGAGCGGGCGGGCTTCTCAGGCGACGCCGTCCGCCTGCGGGTCACGTACGAGGACGACTGGGCCGCGGTGCGTGACCTGCGGCTCCGCAATGCGTCGGAGAACCCGATCGCGTACGGTGCGACGTTCGTGACGACGCTCGGGATGACGGAGGACGACTGGCGGCTCCGCGCACGACGCGGGACCGCAGCGGACAGCACGAGCGTCGTGGCGGTCGCTGAGGACGGGCGCTGGCTCGGGATGATGGCCTGCCAGTCCGCCGTCGAGGGCGATGTGCTGCTCACGGGGGTGTACGTCGAACCGGATGCCCGAGGACCAGTACTGGGCGTCGCGGACGAACTGCTCGGTGAAGTCCTGGCGTGGGCATCGATGCACGACGACCGGATGCGCCTGTGGGTCGATGCCGGCCGCGGTGGCACCCCTGCAAGATCCTTCTACGCGCGCAACGAGTTCCACGCGTCCGGGGCCCGGCAAGCGCTGCAGGACGCGTTCTCCGGGGAGCAACTCGAGATGGTCCGGAGGACCGCGGGATGAGGCTGCGTCAGCAGCGGCGGAACCGGATCCTGCGGTCGATGCGCGTTCATCGGCGGGACGGGGCGGGTGGCGTCGGCTCCCGCTCGTCGCGCTTCCTGCTCGAGGTCGAGCGCGATCCTGGGTCTCCGGTCGGGGAGTGGCTCGTCCCGGAGCTGAGCACGAGGTCGGCGGACGTCCGTGGCAACCAGTACCGAGGCCGGGTGGTACGTCGGCGGTCCTGACCGGCGGTGAGGGTCGAGATGACGCGACCCACGACCGGTACCCCGATCCCCGGAGATCTGCAGGGAAGTCGGGGCACGACACGCCCGGGAGTGAGCACGGTTGGCGATGGCGGGATGTGCCGCGTAAGGTTGTACCTCGTTGCCGCTGAGGCGGAGAACGGAACGGCCGGTTGGTTCGGTTCCGAGTCTCGCCCGGGCAGCGAACTTCCAGCCCCTCTGTTGAGGTCCGGTGTTTGTCGGGCTGATTGGTGGGTGCGTCTGGTCCTTGAGAACTCAACAGCGTGCACATTGTCAATGCCAATTATTTTGACCCCGTGCGATCGTGGCTCTTT
>NZ_QQAO01000022.1:0-1232 GCF_003349855.1 Curtobacterium sp. AG1037
AGGGGGTGGTTGCAACACCTTGAGTTCGAGGTGGTGGCGTGGGGTGTTTCTTCGCGAGCAGCAGCAGGTGTTCTGGTCGGCGATCCGGTCGGGTGCGTCGACGGTGGTCGCTGCAGAGTTGATCGGGGCCGGTCAGTCGCAGGGGCGGACGTGGATGCGGCAGCGTGGGGGCATGGTGCCGGCGTATCTGCTGCGGGATGTTTCCTCACGGTTCTTGTCGCCGTGGGAACGGATGATGATCACTGCCGCATTGCGGCAGGGAACGTCGATTCGTGCAATCGCGAAGATGCTGGGGCGGGCTCCGTCGACGATCTCGCGTGAGATCCAGCGGGGCCGTTCCGGTGGCCGTCCCTACGACGCTCGTATCGCGCAACACCGCACCGAGGTGCGGCGTGCTCGTCCCGAGCCCTCGAAGCTGGTCCTGGACCCGATCCTGCGCGGCTGGGTCCAAGACGGGCTGGACCGGAAGTGGTCCCCGATGCAGATCAGCCGGAAACTGGTGCGAGAGTTCCCGGCGGATGAACGGATGCGAGTGAGCCACGAAGCGATCTACCGGTCGATCTACGTTCAGGCTCGCGGCACCCTGAAACGAGACGTGCAAGCTCGGCTGCGGACCGGCAGGACACTGCGAAAACCCCGGCAGCGAGTCGGGAGCGATGCTCGGTCGGTGAACCGGATCCGGGAGATGATCACGATCTCCGAACGGCCCGCGGAGATCGAAGACCGCGCTGTCCCGGGGCATTGGGAAGGGGACCTGATCATCGGGAAGGACAACGGTTCCCAGATCGGCACCCTCGTGGAACGCTCGACCCGGTTCACGATGCTGCTGCACCTTCCAACGGACCGCCGCCCAGAGACCGTCGCGCAAGCGATGATCGCGAAGATCCGCACCCTCCCGAAACAGCTCATCCGTTCGATCACGTGGGACCAGGGCATCGAGATGGCAGCGCACCACAGCATCACCGTCGCGACCGATGTCGACATCTACTTCGCTGACCCGCACTCACCCTGGCAACGCGGTAGCAACGAGAACACCAACGGACTGCTCCGGCAGTACTTCCCCAAGGGCACCGACCTCGCCGTCCACACCGAAGCCGACCTCGACACAGTCGCCGCGGAGCTCAACGGCCGACCCCGCCAGACCCTCGACTGGGACAGCCCAGCCGAGGCCCTGACCCGACTACTCTCAGAACCCCAACAAGGCGGTGTTGCAACCACCCCCTGAAACCGCC
>NZ_QQAO01000023.1:0-1103 GCF_003349855.1 Curtobacterium sp. AG1037
CGGAGCGTGCACCGGTCCCGGTCCACCGCGGTCGCGATCACCCTGATCGTCACCGCCCTGGTCGCGGCGTGGATCGGCGTCGAAGCGGTCCTGAAGGCCATCGGCCAGCGCCCCCTGCTGGCCGACCCGCAGACCATCGTCGACGCCGCCCTCAAGCCCGACGCCGCGTTCACGACCATCGCCGAGGTCATCGCCGCCGTCCTCGTGATCGCCGGGATCATCCTGATCGTCCTGGCGGTGGGGCCCGGCCGGCAGCCCCGCTCGGTCGTGGACCACGACCGGGGCGCGGTCGTGATCGACACGAGGATCCTGGCCTCGACCGCCGCGAACGCGGCCGCCCTCGCCGCCGGCGTCCCCGAGTCCAACGCATCCGCGTCGGCACGTGGGCACCGCACCGAGGTGCGGGTGGTGCCCCTGTCCGGTATCCCCGTCGACACCCACGTCGTCCAGCAAGCCGTCCAGGACCGTCTCGGCCGGCTCGGCGGCAAGCACGGCACCCACGTGAAGGTGCACGTGGAGCAGAAGGGAACGCTGGCATGACCACCACCAACCGCACCCTGAACCGCATCATCCTGCTGCTGCTGGGCCTGGTCGCGGTCATCGTCGGGGTCACCATCGGCGCCGGGGTCCTCACCCCCGTCCGCGACGCCCTCCAGCCCTCCCTGACCCTGCCCGACAAGGTGACCGTCCCGGCGGCGTCGCTGTGGATCATCGCCGCCGTGTGCGCGGTCGTGATCGTCCTGGCGCTGATCGTGGTCTTCACCCGCGGCGGCGGCGGCACCAGTGTCGCTGCCCGCACGAAGACCGGGGACGACCAGGTCACCGTGAACGTCGCGCTCGTGCGGGACGTCATCGACCACGAACTCGACGGTGTCCGCGACGTCGTCGCCGCGAAGGTCGACGCGTACACGGTCAAGCAGCAGCGCGCCGCCCGGATCCGGGTCCACGTCCGCCGCGGCGGTGACGCCGTGAGCGTCCTCGACGCCGTCGACCACGCCGTCAGCACCCTGGACACCACCCTCGGCCAGCAACTCCCGGTCCTGGTCCACCTCACCGGCGGCACCAGAACCGCACTGGCCAAGACCACCCGCGTCCACTAGGAC
>NZ_QQAO01000024.1:0-1073 GCF_003349855.1 Curtobacterium sp. AG1037
TGTACTCGGCCGTGACGTTGGTGACACTTCGGGGGTTGTGACGCGACGAGGCCTCCTGGCTTGATGGAGCTGTCTAGTTCTGCCACTGCCAGGAGGCCTCTGTGTCCCACGCTAACGCCCGATTGACCCTGCACGGACGTCGATTGCTTGTCGCCCGCGTCGTCGATGATCGCCGTCCCGTTGCGCACGTCGCGAAAGAGCTCGGCGTCTCTCGTCAGTGCGCGCATCGGTGGGTGCGCCGGTTCCGCGCTGAGGGCGCCGCCGGCTTGTCGGATCGGTCGAGTCGTCCTCGCAGGATGCCGACGAAGACGAGCCCGGAACGCGAAGCGGTGGTCCTCGCTGCCAGGACCCGGCTCCGGTTCGGTCCCGTCAGGCTCTCCGCGGAGACCGGTGTCCCGGCTCGGACGATCTCCCGCATCCTCGCCCGACATCAGGTCCCGCCGTTGGCGTGGCTGGACCCGGTCACGGGAGCGCTGATCCGAGCGACCAGAGCAACGACGAACCGCTACGAGCACGAGCATCCCGGCGACATGGTCCACGTCGACGTGAAGAAGCTCGGCCGCATCCCGGACGGCGGCGGCTGGCGCGTCCATGGCCGCAAGGAGGAGTTCAGGGGACGCGGGATCGGCTTCGACTACGTCCACGCGGCCGTCGATGATCGCACTCGGCTCGCCTACGCGGAGATCCACCCCGACGAGAAAGGCGTGACAGCAGCCGGGTTCCTCACACGCGCCGCTGCCCACTTCGCCCGCCATGGCATCCCCAGGATCGAGCGGGTGATCTCGGACAACGCGTTCGCCTACCGGCACTCGGCCGCGTTCAAGGACGCAGTCGCGGCGCTGGGCGCGCGGCAGAAGTTCATCAAGCCCCACTGCCCGTGGCAGAACGGCAAGGTCGAGCGGTTCAACCGGACCCTCGCGACCGAGTGGGCGTACCGGCAGCCTTTCACCAGCAACCAGGCCCGAACTGACGCGCTTGCACCCTGGATCGAGCACTACAACACTGAACGGATCCACTCGAGCCACGGACTCACGCCCGCAGCCCGAGTGTCAACAACCTGACGGCTCAGTACA